>JBBWVS010000092.1:0-8981 GCA_050256335.1 Gammaproteobacteria bacterium
CAACCTCAAGTATTAGATATTTAAGGCATTAGTATGGCAGATAAAGAAGTTTATTACGCAACAGGCAGAAGAAAGACATCGGTTGCTCGTGTCTACATGACAAAGGGCAAAGGCGTTTTCACTGTTAACAAAAAACCAATGGATGAGTATTTCGGAAGAGAAACTTCATCAATGATTGTTAACCAACCTATCAATGTTGTTGAGATGAAAGATAAGTTTGATTTCAATATCATTGTTAAAGGTGGTGGCGATACCGGTCAAGCGGGCGCAATCAGATTGGGTATTACGCGTGCATTGATGGTGTACAACGAAGAAATGCGCCCTGATTTACGCAAAGCTGGCTTAGTTACTCGTGACGCTCGTGTTGTTGAGCGTAAGAAAGTTGGTAGGAAGAAGGCACGTAAGAGTGAGCAGTACTCAAAACGTTAATCTTTTCCAAGAGATTCAAAAAAACCCGCTTTATGCGGGTTTTTTATTGCTTGTTGTTTTGTCGTCATTAAACCTAAAGTGGTTTGAGTGCAAACGGTTACAAGTCGTATTGCTCGAGTTTGTTGTAGCGGATGAGCGATCGAATCGAGGCAACATATTCATCACCGGTTTGAGCGTAGGGTGTTAAGCCTTTGGCCAATGCTAAGCCAGTAACCAGGTGACCGTGGTCGCGTTGCTCTTTACGAATGGCTCTAAGATTTTGATAGGCTTGATTACGATTTAAATTTAACATGTAATAATCCATGCTGTCATTTAAAGAGTCGAAAGTGGCCACTTCGTGCTTTGCGCCTTCGTCTCTACTTTTTGGCACCGTACCACAGCCTTTTACAAAACACCAAAGTCCAAAATAATTGTTAAATTCCTCAGCAAAACGAGATCTTCCCCAATTGGATTCGTTGGCTGCTTGAGCAAGAATTAAAGAGGGCGGTAAGATGTCGATTGCAATGAGCATCTGTTCTTTAGTGGCGTCTTTGCTAAGGCGGTACTTGATCGCTAACTCTTGCAGAGCTTCTGTGCTTAATTTATCGTCACTAATAAAGGCTCTGAGCATGAGTATCTCAGCGTTTTTTTGTTCAATAGCCGGTAGTAAATAATTAAAAAAAACAGTCTTTCTAACAGCGGTACTTTTAATCGATGAGAAGATTGGTTTGTCGACAACAACAGTATTTTGTTGAATTTCAAGCGGCTCTTGTTTGAATACCGGCTCAGAGTTTGACAACGGTGTTGTTGTATTAAAGACACTTGTAGCGGAGGCCACAACAGCAAAAAGGCAGATGATCTTTACTGTGTTAGCAACGGGATTTTGTAATAGGTTGAAGGGTGCCATAATCAAATACCGGTTATTCTTGGCTAGGCTTTCTGAGCATGAGCTCAGTCACCGCGTTTGTTGGTGATATTTCGCCTTCGGTTACTGCAAGGACTTGTTCGCAGATCGGCATCTCAATACCTTTTGTATGCGCCATTGAGAGTATTAGTTGTAGCGAGTTATAGCCCTCTACCGTGCCACCGACATTGGCCAGCGCTTCATCGATGGTGGCATTTTTGGCCAATTCCTTACCAAAGCGGCGATTTCTAGAGAGGTCATCCGAGCACGTTAGCACCAAATCACCCATACCTGAAAGACCCTGAAAGGTCGATTTATCAGCGCCAAGCGCCACACCAAGTCTTGTCATTTCGGCGAGACCTCGGGTAATAATGGCTGCTTGAGTGTTGGCGCCAAAACCAAGTCCATTAGCCACACCTGCAGCAATGGCTAAAATATTCTTGATTGAGCCACCCACCTCAACACCAATAATGTCTTCACTGGTGTAGGCACGCAAGGTTTTTGTTTGAATGGAGGTAGCCCAATACTCTCTCGTTGCATTATCTCTTGAAGCAACAACAATAGCACTGGGTTTTTTCTTTGCAATTTCCATTGCGAAAGTAGGTCCTGAAATCACACAAGCAGCATGGCTTGGCAGTGCGGACTCAAAAGTTTCATGCAGAAAACAACTGTTCGGTGTGTCAAATCCTTTTGTAGCCCAGGCAATAAAGTGTTGTTTCAACACATAATGACTTAACTTGTTTAGGATTTCAGAAAATGCATAGCTAGGTATGGCAATTAATATGGCTTCAGTCGCAGTTACCCTACTAAGATCTGCGGTAATTGAAATATTGTCGCTAAATGGAGTATTTAGAGCATTGTGTTGGACGCCTAAGCTTTTCACCTCATCGTCATCTTGGGCAATCAGATAAATGGTGTCAAACTTTTCACTTAGAGAAATTGCGAGAGCACTTCCCCATGCGCCAGACCCAATGATACTGAGAGATCTTCGCGATATTGGTTTTGAGTTAGCCATTGATAATTGAACTTAGTTCGCCTGAGCGATCGGCCGTACTTAAGTCATCGTAACCACCAATGTATTGGCCATTAATGTAGATTTGAGGCACGGTTGATCTGCCTGTTTTCTGGTAGATTTCTTGCCAAATATCTGGGTTTTCATCAACCGATATTTTCTTATAGACTACGCCTTTTTCATCCAACAGCTGGTAAGCCATTCGACAAAACGGACAATAATCGGAAGTGTACATGATGTTTTCCATGAGCTATTTTTTAATTGGTAGGCCTGCTGTTTGCCATGCGTCAAAGCCACCTTTTAAGCTGTATACATGATCAAATTGATTTTTGCAAAGAAGTTCTGCAGTCGTCTTGGAGCGCACGCCACTTTTACAATAAGTGAGGATTTTTTTGTTTTTATCGAGCGTATCGAGTTTACCTTTAACTTCGCCCATTGGAATATGCGTGGCTGAATTAATAAAGCCAGATACTCTTTCTTTGTCCTCGCGAATATCAAGAATGATTAGGTCTTCATCATCCATCAGCGAGACCGCACCATTGGTGTCCACTATTTGATACTTTTTTGGTTTTTCGCCATAGATAAATAACCCAACGAGTGCAACAAGTGTTCCAGAGAGCATCCATTTATCTAGTAAGAAGTCTATTATTTCAGTCATTATTAATTTCCCTGTATAAAAGTATCGAGCATTTGGTGGCCATGTTCAGTAAGGATAGATTCTGGGTGGAATTGCACACCCTCGATTGCCAATTCTTTGTGACGTACACCCATAATTTCTTCGATTTTTCCAGATTCGTCGTTTGTCCACGCGGTCACTTCAAAACAATCGGGCAGTGTATGTTGCTCTGCAACCAGGGAATGATAGCGTGTTGCATTTAAGGGATTTTTCAATCCAGAAAAGACACCGCCACTTGTGTGATGTATCGGTGAGACTTTGCCGTGCATAATCCGTTTTGCGCCAATAATGTTGCCACCAAAGGCCTGAACAATCGCTTGAAAGCCAAGGCAAACACCTAAGATTGGCACTTTTCCAGCGAGTTTCTCAATAAGATCCAGTGATATGCCTGCTTCATTCGGTGTGCAAGGTCCAGGTGAAATAACAATGTATTTCGGTTGGAGTTTTTCAATCTCATCCACAGTGATTTCGTCATTGCGATAAACCGTGACACTTTGACCCAGCTCACCAAAATACTGAACCAAGTTATAGGTAAACGAATCGTAGTTATCAATCATTAAAAGCATAAAAAAACCTTTTTTAGAATCCTTTGCTTAAACTATTTAAGCCTTGTTAAAAAACAAAGGCTTATTTTACCGATAAAAAGGAGGCAAAGTTAAGACACTGAAAGTAGCAAGTCGATGTTCTGAAACCGCATTGTGACAGTCTTTTTAGGTGTGTTTCACAGCTTTCAGTCAGCAGGACATTTTCAAGAGATTGGCGTTTATTGGCGATTTCCAGTTCGCTATAGCCATTTGCACGCTTAAAATCCATGTGCAACTCGGTCAGTCTAGCTTGCTCATTCTTATCGTTAACGTGGATTTTTTCACTAATAATCAAAGCGCCGCCCGGGTTTAGACCATCATAGATCTTACTGATAAGGTCAGCACGTTTATCGATGTCAATAAACTGCAGTGTCAAATTAAGAACAACAATAGACGCATTTTCGATACAAATAGCGCTAATATCGTTACAAACAACCTCTAAATTATCGACCTTATCAATCAAGTTTTTCTGGCACTGGCTAACCATTTGCTCTGAATTATCAACAGCAATAAAGTGAATATTTGTACATCTATTATTGAGCGCCAAGGCAAGGGTAGTGGCGCCAGTTGAAGCGCCTAAATCGTAGTAATTGCTATTGTCTTTGCCGTAAGTGCGAGTCAATAAGCCAATCATTTGAATCATTGCTTCGTAGCCAGGTACTGAGCGTTTCACCATGTCATCGAACACAACCACAACGCTTTCATCGAAACAAAAATCAGCGATATCACTCTGATTGTTATAAATTTGGTCACGCATACAATTTCTCAAGGAATATTTCACTCACCAGTAGTTTGGTTGCACCAACAACAAAAGTAGAGCGTCGCGCCCATGTGTTCTGATGTTGCCCGACTTCTAGCTGGTCTCGATAGATTAATGGGTCATCGAATAAAATTTCACCCAAAGGTCGAGAGCCAATAGCAAGCAGTTTTTCGGTGTCAATCGTTTTTGGGATTATTGAACGAGCAAAGACAACAGGCTGCTGCTCACCCATTAACTCCACTTCACGGACAATAATGATTTTGCTAGAGTTACCCCCCAATAATGCGAGTTCGCAAGCATAGGGTGTACTTGCCGCTTGAGAAACAACAGTGACGTGAAAGTCTGAATATTTGTTTTTAAGTTTTTCGGTTAAAGAACTATTATCGAGCAGCCATGGCAGCACGTGAGCAGGTATACCCTCGCTTGCATCGAAAGTTCGCCATTGAAATTTGTCAGGATTAAACATAGTGAAAAATGCGCTAAACTTAAGGGGTGTATTTTACTAGACAGAGTGGAATCAATCTAGGCGTTAGCGTAATCAGATTTATCCTCATCTATCCAGCGATGAATAAGAGCGCTTTGGACACTCTCGCTTTCATTGATCATGAGTTCAGAGTAGTAGCTTGCTTGCTTAAGGAGGTAAGCATCACGGATAATATTGGCAATTTTCATGCCGGCAATACCGGTTTGTTGGGTGCCGAGTATTTCTCCCGGACCCCTGAGTTCTAGGTCTTTTTCCGCAATAATAAAACCATCACAAGTTTGGCGAAGAATATCCAGCCTTTGCTTGGCCGATTCGCTGAGTGGCGATTGATACATCAACACACAAACACTTTTCTCATTGCCTCTACCCACTCTCCCGCGCAACTGATGCAGCTGAGCAAGTCCTAAACGCTCTGCATTTTCAACAATCATCAAGCTGGCATTGGGTACATTTACACCGACTTCAATCACTGTTGTTGCCACCAAGACATCAATTTTTCCAGCGGAAAAATCTTGCATAATAACTTCTTTATCACTCTTATTAAGTCGGCCATGAATCATCATTACTCTAAGGCCTACAAGGTTATCTTTTAAATAAGCAAAAGTATTTTCAGCAGATTCTGCACGTAGTACTTCTGATTCTTCAATCAACGTGCAAACCCAATAAATTTGTCGAGTATCGGCACACACTTGTTTGATTTTTTCAATTATTTCGTCTTTTCGGTTGTTACTGAGCGCAATAGTTTGTACCGGTTGTCGTCCGGGTGGTAACTCATCGATGATGGAAGTATCGAGGTCAGCATAAGCGCTCATTGTCAAAGAGCGCGGAATAGGGGTGGCAGTCATCACTAGCTGGTGTGGTATTTTTTTTGCTTTTTGTGCAAGCGACAATCGTTGATGAACACCAAATTTATGTTGCTCGTCAATAACAACAAAACCGAGATTATTGAATGAAACACTTTCTTGAAAAAGAGCGTGTGTGCCAATCACGACTTGCGCTTCACCGGAGGTCACTTTACTCAGTTGCTTATTTCTCTCTGCGACGTTTTGTGAGCCAGATAAGTAAGCAACGGTTATCCCCAACTTGCTTAAATATTCGCCAAAACTCTGCTCGTGTTGTCGTGCCAAAATTTCAGTGGGCGCCATGAGGGCTGTTTGAAAGCCGTTGGCGACTGCTTGCAATAAGGCAAACACTGCAACAATGGTTTTTCCAGAGCCGACGTCGCCCTGCAATAATCTTAGCATGGGTTGTCCTGAGGCGAGATCGGCGTTGATTTCTTCAATGCAGCGCACTTGTGCGCCAGTCAAACTGAAGTTAAGTGATTTCGAGAGCTGCTCACTCAACTCGGTTTCAAGGGTGAAAATATTGGAAATTTTCGACTTGCGTCTTAACTTCACCAGTTTGAGGCTTAATTGGTGTGCCGCGAGCTCTTCAATGATGAGTCTTTGCTGTGAAATATGACTAAAATCGGCTATTTTGGCTAAATCCTCACCTTTTTTCGGGTGATGTAGTGTAATAAGAGCCTCTTTCAAACTTGGCATTGTGTTTTTTGCCATTTTTTCGAAATGATCATCGATAACTGTGGTTTTGAGTGCCTCAAGAGCAGTGTTAATCCATTGCTTAAGTTTGTTTTGTGTGACACCCTGGCAAAGTGGATAAACAGGCGTTAGTGTTGATTCAAATAACGGCGCTTGTTGAGAAATAAGACGATACTCAGGATGATGCATCTCCAAACCCCCTCGGCCAATTTTAATTTCACCAAAGCATTGCAGTGTCTCGCCTCGAACTAAAGCTTGTTTTTGGTATTGATTGAAATGAAAAAAGCGTAGTAACAAACGCTGATTGTGCTTATCGGTGAGATAGCAAAGCAACTGCCTTTGTCGAGTGGGCGCTTCTTCAATTCTCTCGATAGTTAGTTCGACCAAAATCTCGCCCCCCACTTGGGCATTACTTAGTGGGGTGATGCGAGTTTTGTCTTGATACCTGTTCGGTAGATGAAAGAGTAAATGTTCTAGAGTGTAAATCCCCAGCTGATTCAGTCTTTCCGAAGTTTTTTTCCCTAATCCGCTAATACAAATCAGTGGGTCAGAGAGTGTTGGCATATTTTAGTAGTTGTATTGATCGGAATCGACCATCATCACGCCATCCATTTCCACACCAACTGCTTTTGGCAATTCTTTAACGCCAATTGCCGCGCGTGCTGGATAAGGTTGGTCAAAGTATTGCGCCATGATTTCATTCACAATTGGGAAGTTTGATAGATCCGTTAAAAAGATATTTAGTTTAACGATATGACTCAAATCGCCACCGGCCTCGCTACAAACCGCAGTTAGGTTTTTAAATACTTGATGAATTTCTTCACTAATACCACCCTCAATAATTTCCATGGTTTCAGGTATAAAAGGAATTTGACCTGAAAGGTAGACGGTCGTGCCGCCAGTAACAGCAACGGCTTGTGAATAAGTGCCAATTGCAGCAGGTGCTTTATCTGTAGCAATAATGTGTTTTTTCATGATCTTGATTTATGGTTAATTAAATAGCTGGTATTATATTAGGAATCAGTGTTTTTTTGTAAAACTCTTAACTATGCAAGGGTGTGACTATGAATAAAAATCGGATGCAAAAAGCCATTCTCACGTTGCTAGTGAGCCTGCTGATTGGCTGCTCTTCGGAGGCGACAAATCAATCTTTTTCTTATGAGAAATTACAAGCCGATGCCGATGCGCTCAATGCTAAAGCACCTTATATGAGTGACAAAGATACTTTGGTGATGAAGGCGGTTGCTAAAGAGGGCGTCTATGAAATACACAATATGTTGATCCACCTTGATTTAAGTAATATGGATAAAGACGTCATTAAGAGTTATCGGAAATACATAAAAGATATTTTGACTTATATTTCATGTACTGTTGATGGCCTTAAGGGTTACCCAGAAAACAATACTATCCTCAGCTGGCATTATTACGATAAGAGAAAAGCTTACTTTTTTTCTCATGATGTAAGCGCCAAAACTTGTGAAGAGATGCCGCAAAAATAGAGTTTAACCGTTCATCTGTTTTTTCTCAGGCAGACGTAAAATAACAACCGCCGATACAAAACCAAGGATTGCTGCGATCACTAAAGGCGTATTGTAGTTGCCACTCAGCTCGTATAGCCAGCCGGCGAGAGACGGTGCGCAGAGGCCCGCAAATCCCCAGGCGGTAAAGACTCTACCGTACGCCCAAGCCGAATGTTCTTTACCAAAAAGACTGACCAACAAAGTTGGGTAGATAGCTATAAATGCACCGTAAAGTGTGGCAATACAAATCATAAATAGCAGTGCCCATTGGCCACCACCAGGCGCTGCCAATAGAGCCAAACTGATGGTACTTGCTAATGCTAGCACTGCCAAAGGTTTTCGACAGCCAAATCGATCAGCGATATAACCTGCGATTAGGCCCGCAATGCCACTGCCTAACGACATTAGCACAATGCCACTGGATGCAAGCTGCGCGTCTCCTCCCATGGTTTTGATAATCGGCACTGCATGGCCAATTGCCATAAGCCCTGCAAACACGCCAAAACAATAGCCAATCCACAGTCTGATAAAGCCCAGCTGTTTTGGCTTTAGGCTTTGTTGGTTAAGTTGGGCGGGCCTTGTTTCAATTTTTGAAAAAAGCAACATCAAGGCGCCAACGCCAACAACGATTCCAATGATTCCGGCACCAATACCATAGGCAGTATTAAGGCTTAATTCAGATAATAAACTGGGGTAGATTACGGAGAATACAACGGCGCCTAATGCATACGCCCCAGTGACTGCACCGAGCACCAATCCTCGTTTATTTTCGGCTGTCACAAGGGTGCAAGCGTGCAGTGAAAAGCCATAACCGAGTCCACTGGCAAAACCAAACAGGAGTCCATAACCCAAAATCCAGCCCAGCCAAGTTTCACTATTGGTTAGTAAAACACCAAATAGAGGCAACATTGCTGCCATTAGCATCAATGGAAAAGCACCAAAACGACGATAGAAAATATGACCAACAAATACTGCAAGGGTGACACTAATAAGTCCGGTTGAATAAACAAGGCTTGACGCCATTCGCCCAATATTCGTTTGTAATTCAATGCCTTCAATCAGCGTGCTGAAGGCGTGAATCGAGCCCATGCAAAA
>JBBWVS010000093.1:0-8052 GCA_050256335.1 Gammaproteobacteria bacterium
GAGAGAAAGTTGCCAAAATTTTTCGCGCACATAACGCCAAATCAATTCGATATTATGGCCGCCTGTATGTAGAACATTTGGATGGCGTTTAAGTCAATCTCACTAGGGCAGGTGTTTTGTAATTAAAACCACTCTACTAGATAGTATTTCTACCTCGGCACACCATGTTCTGGCAAGTCGTTGTATGCTTGTTCGGTTAAAAAACCCAATATGAGTAGGGTCGTTCTTATAATACCAATCCGCAAAGCTCGTATTATCTGGCAGCATTTCAGTCATCACCCCGAGCACACCCCCAGGATTAAGCATATTGTATAAGCGATTCAGTTCAAACGCGGGTTGAGACAAATGTTCTAGAACTTCCGTTGCTGTAATAAAATCGTATTTTCTGCTAAAGACCGCCCTATCCTGTGCATAAAACTTATCGAATAAGTCAACTTTATAACCCCGCTCTTCAAGCATAACCGATAGTGTTGGGCCGGGGCCACAACCAAAATCAAGACCCTCTGCCCTTTTAGGCAGTCTTTGGCATAGGGGATCTGCTACTTGCGATAAAAATCGCCGATAATCGGCATCATTTGGATCGTTATTATGAAGATCGTAGCGGGCTTTTTCTTCAACCTCATTTAGACGGAAAGTGCTTGGAACAAAAACAAACTCACATGCTGAGCAAGCGTGAAATTGACGAGTGTCGTCTGTGTGATATAGTTTGGTTTGCCTGGAGGAACATAAAGGGCAATTATGTAGCTTCATAATGCCCTGTATTGTAGGGTGTATTAGTGAACGTGGCCGTGAGAGATTTCTTCTTCTTGGGCGTCTCGAATAGACTCAATGCTAATTGAAAAATGCAATGTTTCGCCAGCCAATGGATGGTTAGCATCTACCGTAATAGTCTCATCTTCAATTTTTGTCACAGTAACGATGAAAGGATTACCTTGTTCGTCTTGAGATTCAAGCTGCATACCAATAGTCAAATTATCAACACCTTGAAGTGCTGAACTCGGAATTTCTTGAATAGCGTCTTGAAGTCTGATGCCATAAGCCTCTTCTGGCTCAACTGAAACATCAAGTTTGTCACCCACGACACTACCCTCTAATGTCGTTTCCAGGCCAGGAATAATGTTGCCATGCCCTTGTAAAAATGGCATCGGCTCTTTGCCTTCAGATGAATCAATCACATCACCAGCGTCATTCTTGAGCGTGTAGTGCATTGTTACTACTTTTCCATTTTCAACTTTCATATTTTCTCCTGGGGTTTGATACAAAAAAAGGCCTCACATCTCTGTAAAGCCTTAATTAAATATGGTGGGGCGTGAGCGACTTGAACGCTCGACCATCGGATTAAAAGTTATTATTCAACCATTTCCCAATTTACCCCACCCTATCCTTAAAGCCCTCTGCTATACTGCATTTATAAGACTTTGTTAACTAAATTGTTCCCTCGTTGTCCTGAGAAAACACTAGATTTCCTTGCCTTTTGTGTACCGGATGTGTACCTCAATTTTTTAAACAAGAAAACCAAATTCATAGGCTGTGGCTAATTTTACAGTAAAGACATTAGATAATCTACCTCCTGCTCAAAATGGAAAGAGAGAGGCTTACCACGACGAAAAAGTTAAAGTCTTAACCCTGCGAATTACTGACAAGGGAGTGAAGTCATTAGACGACATGAGAGATATTACCAGTTAAGCAGTTAGTCAAACATGCAAGATGGCATTACTCCTTCACTTAGCGGACAACCCCAAACTCTTAAACCAATCAGAAAGCACGATTGATCAAGAGACTTGGATTAAAGCTGAAGCATTAGGTAAATACCACCTGAACGAAGCGGTTCGAATACAACGGCTATCAGCAGAAGATACAGCAATGAACATGGCCAAACGAATACTTAAATGGATCAAGCAACGTCGGTCAGTAGAGCTCTCAATTACCGACCTATCGCAGTCTCTTCCCAGACCAAGACCAAAGGCTGATGAGGCCAGAGGGGGTTGTGATGTACTGGTTAACTATCATTACTTAAAGAGAGTATCAAACTGCAACTATCTGGTTAATCCACAACTTGAATAATAGCCACTCTAGCCAAAATAGCCAGCCCTCCACTTAAAACCAATAAGTTGAAATATTTGAAATAGCTGGCTATTTTGGCTATTGCGGCTAGAGCTAATAGTGACCGGTCATTGAAGCGAGCCGAGAAGATGCAGCCCAGATACAAAAGGTACTCCTGGAGCTATTAGTCAAGAGGGTTTCGAGAGTGCGCTTTTTTATTAGTGCTAGAGTTTTGCTTGGGGGTAATAAAGATTTTTGGTCACTTATACTCAATACAGACAGTAGACCTCTCCAGGCACGGAGAAAGTATTTTTCTACAACTAAATTGATTTACTTTTCTTCTATGCTGGATAAGATATCTTTCATGCCTTTCTTGTTTGCAAATATTTCTTCCCTGCTCAAACCTTCCATTTCATGGGGGAAAATAAGCCAATCATTCGTTTCGTGTAAGTAATATTGGGGAACTATTTTTGTGTTGTTTCGTTCTGGTTTATACCAAGGCATGGCAATCCGAATATCTTGAGGTGTATTTTTTCTTGATTTAGCCTGCAAAGTATCTAGGATGGCCTTAATACTTCTTCCGGAGTCGAAAACATCATCAACTATAAGCAACTTATTCTCAGAATTCATGTTTTTCACAAGATAATCCAATCCATGAACACGCACACGCTTTAATTGGGTGTTTATCCCAATATAAGAAGAAGTACGAATAGCAATATGATCAGTTTCAACGCCTAAATAAGACAAAATTTCCTGAATAGCAACACCGACGGGCGCACCACCTCGCCAAACTCCAACTATAAAGTCAGGTTTAAATCCACTATTGTAAATCTCTACTCCAAGCCTAAAAGAATCTAAAAGAAGCTCGTCAGCGGATATGTATATTTTTTTCATTTTGAACTAGTACTTATTTGTTAAATGCAGGTTCTATTATGCCAAATAAATAGCGATTATATAAATTGAATTTTAATTAGAATCCTTAAATTTGTAATACACAACTTGCATACAATTATTGTTGACAATTATTGAGAACACGCATAGAATGAAAACAACACAAAACATATTTAGCAGGAAATTGATGAAATGGAGCTAACTGCAAAGAAAAACTCAGACGAGATAGTAGATCTCGTTTTCGAGGCAATTCTGTCAAAAAAACTTAATCCTGGCGTTAAATTGTCAGAAATTGCCCTTCAAGATGAGTTTGGTTTTAGCCGCAATGTAATTAGAGAGGGATTTTCCAAGCTCGTTGACTCTGGCGTTTTGATTCATAAAAAGAATCAAAGTGTACGTGTAGCTTGTCCCAGTGAAATTCAAACAAAAAAAATATACCAAGCCAGAAAAGCCATTGAGAATGGCGTTATTTTGATCTTGGTTGATAGGCACATTAAAGACAATCTCGATATGTCCCAAATGAACGACCTAATCGCCAAAGAAGAGCAATTGCATGAATCCGATCAATTTGCAAAACTCACCCGCATGTCTTGTGATTTTCATATTAGCTTAGCTGAGCTTTGCGGTAACGAATACCTAGTTGAAAGCTTAAAGCCCCTTATTCCTTTAAGTGCGTTAGCTGCTTCGGTTTATGCAAGCCCTGATTCTCATTTTTGTTCATACACTGAGCACCAGGAATTAATATCTGCTTTAAACAGTAAAAACCCTGAAGTGGCCATTCGAACCATGAGCGCCCATCTAGATCATTGTGTTCAATCCTTGGATTTTGAGGCTAAAGCCAAACAAAAAACAAGTTACAGCCATATTTTTAACTAAAAGACCGAATGCAAGAGATCATCAGCAACCTAAACTTATATCCTCGAAATATGATTGGCTATGGTCGCCAACCAGTTCACCCTCACTGGCCACAAAAGGCGCGCATTGCATTGCAATTTGTTTTAAATTATGAAGAAGGCGGCGAAAACTGTGTGCTTCATGGCGATAAGACGTCAGAGGCATTTCTTTCAGAGATAGTTGGTGCCAAACCTTACAATGGAGTGAGGCACATGAGCATGGAGTCGATATATGAGTACGGCTCCAGGGTAGGTGTATGGCGTATTCTTCACCTTTTTAAGGAATTTGATATTCCTATTACTGTTTTTGCCGTTGCTGTTGCAATTGCCCGCAACCCTGAATTAGCAGCCTATTTAGTTGAAGAGGATGTTGATATTTGTGCACACGGTTTTCGTTGGATTGATTATCAATTTGTTGACGAAAATACAGAGCGTGAGCACTTAAGTAGTTGCGTATCTATTCTTGAAGAGATGCTAGGAAAGAGACCTACTGGCTGGTACACAGGAAGAAACAGCCCAAATACGCGAAAACTTGTTATGGAAGAAGGTGGCTTTCTCTACGACAGCGATTCTTATGACGATGACCTTCCATACTGGGTACCTGTTGCACCGGGTAAAGAAAGACATTTAGTTATTCCATACACCTTAGATACTAACGATATGCGCTTCACCACACAACAGGGCTTCAACTCGGGCGATCAGTTCTACAATTACCTCAAAGACAGTTTTGACGCCTTATATTTAGAGGGCGAAACACAGCCAAAAATGATGTCGATTGGTATGCATGCCCGAATACTAGGTCGGCCCGGACGCATTATGGCTATGCGTCGATTTCTAGATTATATTCGGAGTTTTGACCAGGTTTGGTTTTGCACTCGTGGCCAAATAGCTGAGCATTGGCATAATAACATACCGCAAAAGGATTATTAAGCATGGAACTCCCTTTTGATTTAGCAAATGATTCACAACAAGCGTTTATGGAAGTCTTTAAGGGTCTTTACGAACACTCTCCATGGGTAGCAGAGCAGGCTTATGTCAACACCAAACAAGATAATTTATATAACGATTTAGAGCACTTTCACACACTACTTTGCAAAACAATGCTGGCTGCCGATAATGGTGCACATGACGCATTGATATGTTCACACCCGATATTGGCAGGAAAAAAAGCGCAACAAAATGATCTTACTCATTTTTCAACTTCGGAGCAACAATCTGCCGGTTTGAGTAGCTGTAGTGCCGATGAAATATCTCTTTTTCAAAAACTCAACTGTCAATATAAAGATAAATTTGGGTTTCCATTTATCATGGCAATTAAAGAAAAAAACAAGTCTGAAATCAAAGCGGGTTTTAGCGATCGTCAATCCAACTCTATTGAGCAAGAAAAGAATAACGCCTTGACAGAAATAAACAAAATTGCCTGGCTAAGAATTAAGGAAATATATGAAATTTGAAACACGAATAAACGTAGCATGCGCTGACTTGGGTAGCCAAGTTATCCATTGCAGTGACGAGTTCTTTGCTGCATCGAATCGGATGCTACAATCTGGCGACCCAGTGTGGGTTGAAGATAAATTCGATGACCACGGCAAATGGATGGATGGCTGGGAAACGCGTCGTCGTCGTGACGGTAAAAATGATTATTGCTTTATTAAGCTAGGTCAAAAATCGACGATCAATGACTTTGACGTTGACACCAGCAACTTTACTGGGAATTACACCCCGGGCGTGTCCATTTTAGGCGGTTGCTTTGCAAATGATCTTAGCGATGAAGAAATAGTCGCTCAGTCAAATAACTTATGGTTTGACTTGCTGAAGCATCATGACCTAAACGGTGACGCGCACAACGTCTTTCCTTCAGTCAGTTCTGAAGAAATTACACATCTTAAAATAACAATGTATCCCGATGGCGGTATCGCTCGACTTCGAGCTTACGGCAATATTTGCTTTGATGATAAGTTTTATGATATGGAGAAAACCAATGTCATTGCGGCAAAAACCGGCGCAAAAGCCATTTACGCAAATGATGAACACTTCGGTAAGTTGCAAAACATTTTGGCAGAACATACCCCCCTTAATATGGCCGATGGCTGGGAAACACGCCGTCGTCGTGAGCCGGGCAATGATTGGGGAGTGATAGCATTAGCTAGGCCTGCAATTATTAGTGGCGTCGTTGTTGATACAAAATTCTTTAAAGGTAACTTTCCTGACACTTTTTCTATTTGTGCTGGAAACACGAATGCCGCTTCAAATAATGCTCTAATTACGCAAAGTATGTTTTGGCCTGAGTTAATTGGCAAGCAAAAACTTGAAATGGATCAGGAGCACGAGTTTACTCAAACTGATATCAAACATCAAAACCCAATTACTCATATTCGCATAAATATCTTCCCGGATGGGGGTATATCAAGGCTGAAATTACTAGGGTCATTTGTAAAATCATGAAAACCATCAGCCTCACTCCAATCCCTTTGACATCTGAAGTTTTTTCTTCATTTGGCGATGTGATTGAAACTAAAGGCGATAGGTTTATAACAATCAATAATGGCTATGCTCGTAAATATACAGACCTAGCCAATATAGACACACAAGAGGCTGATGGTGTTACCACAATGCATATTTTTGTTGCCAAAAAAAGACAATTTCCATTAAATATCAATATGCTGGAGAAGCATCCATTTTTCTCTCAAGCATTTATCCCAAGAAGTAAACGGCCATTTGTTGTTGTTGTTGCACCTGCTGGGGATAAGCCAAAAACAGAGAAAATTCAAGCGTTTATAACCAATGGTGAGCAAGGAATTAATTATGCTCGTGGTGTTTGGCATTTTCCATTGATTAGCCTAGGTAACGACAATCAATTTATTACTATTGATAGAAAACATAATGACCCTAGCGATACTCTTAAGCAATGTGTTGTTTTCCCTTTTAATGAGGTAAAAATTAATTTGGAGCTCGACACATGATCAAACTTTACCTTATTGAGTGGCTGAGCCTCTCTTTAAAGTTTTTACATATCATTGTAGGTATTGCTTGGATTGGTGCCTCTTTCTATTTTAATTGGCTAGAGAATAAACTTCAAAGGGTGGGCAACAGAGACGGTATTGCTGGACACTTGTGGGCAGTCCATGGCGGTGGATTTTACTATCTAGAGAAATATAATAAATATCCGAATGCACTACCTGAGCCTTTGCATTGGTTCAAGTGGGAGGCCTACATCACTTGGATATCTGGCTTCTTATTGTTGTCAGTTGTCTATTACCTAAATGCCAGCTCTACTCTTTTAATAAGCGGCAGCACTATGAACCCTTTTCATGGTGTGGGTTTAAGCGTTTTAGGCCTAGGGTGTATTTGGCTTATTTATGATTTATTGTGTAAGTCAGCGATTGTAGATAAAACCGTTATCTTTATCGGCATTATTCTAGCTTGCGTCACTCTCAGTGCTTTTCTGTATAGCACCATATTCAATCCAAGGGCTGTCTATATGCAGATTGGTGCAATGCTTGGCACGATTATGGCCGCAAATGTCTTTTTTGTCATTATCCCAGTACAGAAAAAACTGGTAGCAGCCTGCATAAAGAAAACCGAAGTTAGTAGTGAGTTGGGTGTCAGTGGATATATTCGCTCGCGCCACAATAACTATTTTACCTTGCCGGTACTGTTTACGATGATGAGCATACATTATCCGATGGTTTACAGCAACTCTTACAGTTGGCTGGTTTTGATTGGTGTTTTTGTTATTGTCGTATTGATACGTCATTACTTTAATTTAAAAGGCGTGGGTAAAGCGAAAAATAGTCTTATTGGCTTAATTGTATTGGCCTTGTTGCTATTGATCTTTTCATTAGCCCCCAACAACGCCAATAAAAGCAATATGACTAAAGTGAGCTTTTCTGATGTTGAAACAATTATTGAGCAACGGTGTGTAAGTTGTCATTCTGCCAGCCCGACTGATGATGTCTTTACAGTCGCACCCAGTGGATTTGTGCTAGATACCGAGGCGCAAATTATTGTCAATAAAGATAGAATTTATCAAAGAGCAGTTGCAACCAATTCAATGCCGCTAAATAATAAAACCAATATGACTGCTACTGAAAGAGATGTTTTAGCAGCCTGGTTTGAAGAGGTAAGTGATGAGTAATTACAGTCTATATCGTTCTGCAGTTTTTCATTGCACAGAAAATGGCGGTATCGTTGAAGCAGATTATTATGCAGATGGCCTAATGGT
>JBBWVS010000094.1:0-9517 GCA_050256335.1 Gammaproteobacteria bacterium
AAGTTTTGTGAGCTTACAGACTGTCCAGAACTTACTGATAATCCAGATTATGTCACAAACGAGCAGCGTGTACTTAATCGAACGTCATTAATTCCACTAGTGGCCAAATACATGAAAAAGCACACAACCGATTGGTGGGTAGATAAATTAAAAGCGCTAGGCGTTCCTTGTGGCCGCGTCAACACAATAGAACAAGTTTTCAATCATGAGCAAATCAAACATCGGAATCTTGTCAAGGAAGTTCCAGATAGCAACGGCAAACTGATTAAAACGATCGGTTCACCGATTAATCTTTCTGAGACACCACTTCAGTACCACTCTGCTTCGCCAAACCTTTCACAGCATGGAGTGGAAATACTCTCAGGCGAACTGGGTTACAGCGATAGAAAAATTCAACAATTAATTAAAAGTGGCGTCGTTGGCTAAAGCATAACGCCTTTAAAGCCTTTTAAGTACTCGAGCTGAATCCAAAACCTCTCTGACGCACTCTGCAGAATTCGACAGATCTGTAAATTTTTCCAAATGCCACAGGATTAGGCTCGCTGTGTAAACCAAACCATCATAAAACATTCCTCTCTCGCCCGAAAGTGCAGCCCTTCCCAAGGCAACTGTATGTTCTGCGAGAGCTACCTTGTCGTTTTCAGTGGTCATGCTTTTAGGGAATGCAATTGCCCTTAACGCCTGCTCTATTCCCATAGCCTTAGGATCTATTTCTACTCGTGCTTTTTCCACTTCACCAACATAAGAGATCATCAAGCCTTTTTGGCGCAATGAAGGCACAACACCCCCTTCAACACCCCGAATAACTAAACTGGTGTCGAAACCCGCTCTCGCTGTTAAAGCGGCATAAATGGGCGGATAAGGCTTATGCACAAAGCCCAAAATCGAATGCGTACGCTTTGCCCTGATTGGGCCAATAAGACTCTCCACGGTATTAACAACCGTTCTTTTGACGACCTTATTTCTCAGTGGGACCAGAGCATGCAGTGACGCACAATAACGACTTTGATCAAGATAGGTCCAGCCTTTTTTACTGTCCTCTAGTTGCGCTTTCGCCTCTTTAACACTCTTATTAGTATTGCCGTCCAGCGCTTGATTAATGTGCTTATGCGTTAGGCCAAACTTTGGCGTCACACTGTCCAGTCCATGAATAATACATGGCAAGCCCAGTTCAGCTAATAACGGCGGCAAAAAAGATGAAATCGGTATCGAGCGATTATAGCCACTGTAAGGATCTCCCAAATCGACTAAATCCTCTACATCCGCTTGTTGGCAATCTGTGGCCTTTAATAGTGCATCCAGTATGCCAAAATTCTCCTCAACGGTTTCTCGTTTCATTCGCAGCGCTATCAAAAAAATAGCCGATTGAACCTCGTCAATTTCTCCCTTTAATATAGCACTCATTGCAGCACTGGCTTCATCAAGCTCAATATTTTTACTTAACTCAGGGCCGGTAGCAATTCTTTGAATAATAGAGTGAATTAAGGTTTGCGCGCTCATTGATTAGGACTTATCTCAATGTAGATAATTGCTTCTTCTATTTTAACGCTGAATAAATTCAAAGATTCGACACCTTTTTCCGAGCTTTCGCCAGTTGCAAGATCAAAAGAAAAACCATGCAGTGAGCATTTTACTTTACCCTGCTGAATACAGCCAAGGCTCAAATGGAAGTCTTCATGCGGACAGCGATTCTCAAAACAACGGAGTGTGCCTTCATTATTAGCCAATACCAATTGATTGTCACCAACAGAAATTTCTACCATGGTATTCAGCTCTGGTGGCTTTTCCAATACTTTAAACCACATCACTAATTCTTAAAAGAGCGACCACACTCTGTTGCTGTCTAAATGCGCCCGACACTTTGAAAGTTGTCGTTTAAAGTCGTTAGATTTTTTCTCAACTTGTTTGGCAATCTTTAATAGCCACGCTTTGTCTTTGTAGTTTTGTTTATTAAAACCATTATGACCTTCGTGGTAGGCGAGGTATTGATTGTAAGCGTCCGATTTAGGTATTTTAGAGCGAATTTTTGATTGATTGATATACCAACCAACAAAGTCGACCGAATCAGAAAAATTGCTGCGACTTGCATTACTATTACCAGTTTTTAGCTGATACCATTCCCAGGTTTCGGTCTTTGCTTGCGCATAGCCATAAGAAGAGCTGGGTCTTGGTCCTGGAATAAAACCAAGATAGGTGGTTCTTGCTGGTTGGGCTCTTGAAGCAAAATGCGACTCTTGATAAATAATGGCCAATTGTAGATGCATTGGCGCTTGATGTTTCTGCTCACTTTTTTTAACTGACTGATACCAACTCACTTTTTCATCTAAGAGTTGGCAAATATCAACAACCTCTCTTGCAGGGGTTGAAAAACAACCCGATAAAACGATCGCTAAAGCAAAAACGATCAGTTTCTTCATTGAGGTTGAAAAAATGCGTAGTAGGAGGTGATAATTTGCATCACCAACAAAAAGGTGAACATTAACTTAATCGTGCTGTCTGTTAGCGGTTTCTTTTCTTCGTCACCCTTCTCAAGCTTAACGTTAACCGCAACCAAGCCCTTGTCAGATTCCTCTGTTTTAAACACCACTCGAGTGTCACCTCTTAAGCGTGATTTGTTGTAAACGTTCTTTTGATGTACGAAGTACTTCTCACCATCATCACCCGTGATAAAGCCATAACCTTTTGTACCGAATTGGGCGACTATGCCCGTCATTTTTTTTGCCATTACTCTTTCCCTTTTTGCAGCAAATAAGCTGCATTTTCAACATAATCTACGCCAGCGCGCAGAAATTTAGGCTCATTATCAATATCATTAAAACAGTGCAATTGTCGATATTTGAAAGCCGAACTAAAAAGCGACTCAACCTCCGAATTGCTAACGGAAAAAGGTGGGCCGCTCATCTGATGCTGCGGATAAATAAGTGTTAACAACAGTATTCGCGCATCACGCGGTATTATAGCAGTTAAATGCTGTGCGTATTTTTCTCTTAAATCAATGTCTAGCGCTATCAACGATGCCCGATCATAAACAGCAGATACGTTCGACAAGTGTTTGGTATCCAAGTTGAAATAATCACCGCAGTAAATCTTAATGCGTTCAGATTGATAAAGTACAAACCCATCAATCTCTCTAACCGAATATTGCAGGTCGTTGTCAACAAAAAAATGCTCAACAGCAACAGGGCTTAATTCCACGCCAACCACTGAATAGCCCATTTCTGATAAGTAAATCATATCGACACTCTTGCCACAAAGCGGCACGAATACACTGTCTCTGGGTGTAAGCTCTAAAAGTTCAAGATAATCAACCAGCGATCGATTGACGCTATCCGTGTGCCAACCAATTTTGTTATTTTGCCAGCGCGCCAACCAATCCATCATTCTTAATCCTTGTTATAATGAGTTTTGTTTTAAAATAGAAGTACCTAATCCCTCGTATTTTAACTAGAACTATGGCCAATACAATTAACAATGAATAGCGATATTGGCGATTGGTCAAGCCACTTAGAAGGTGTTACTAGTGAGGCTTACTTTCAAAATCTGCTCGGCTTTCTAAACCAGCAACCGCAACTCTCAAAAACCATTTATCCACCAAAAGGATCTTGGTTTAAAGCCTTTGAACATTCTAGCTTTGCAAATACAAAGGTTGTTATATTGGGTCAAGACCCCTACCATGGCGAAGGGCAGGCCGAAGGTATGAGTTTCTCTGTACCTGAAGGTGTAAAGATACCACCCTCTCTTAGAAATATCTATAAAGAACTTGCGTCTGATCTCAAAATCAACACACCAGAACACGGTCATTTAGCATCGTGGGCAAAACAAGGTGTGCTATTACTCAACAGTGTTTTAACCGTTGAGAAAAACAACCCTGCTTCGCACGCCAACCAAGGATGGGAGGTATTTACCGACCATATTATTAGCCTACTAAGTAATAACAAACAGCA
Source organism: Gammaproteobacteria bacterium (assembly GCA_050256335.1). Taxonomy (GTDB): domain Bacteria; phylum Pseudomonadota; class Gammaproteobacteria; order PS1; family Pseudothioglobaceae; genus Pseudothioglobus. The sequence continues at coordinate 3,945 of JBBWVS010000094.1, forward strand.
TTTAGTTTTTCTTCTTTGGGGTGCTTATGCCGCCAAAAAGGCGGAACTTATAAACACAGACAAGCACTTAATTCTAAGAGCGCCGCACCCTTCGCCTTTTTCGGCACATAAAGGGTTTTTTGGCTGCCAACACTTTTCTCAGGTTAATAACTATCTCACTTCTACTAATCAACAATCCATCGACTGGCAACTATGAGGCTATTAATTGACGATGCTGTTTACGCCTACCAAGAAATCTTTGGTGGTTTTGGAGAGATTGTCGCATTATCAGGGCGCGGTATTAATCAAGACGCTGTACGTGATTGTGACGCTCTTATTGTTAGATCCCGCACGCAAGTTAATGAAGATCTTTTAAAGGGTTCGAAAATAAAATTTGTCGGTTCAACAGTAGCCGGTCTGGATCATATCGATGAGAGTTACCTTGAACAAAATAATATCGCTTTTACATCTGCCCAGGGTTGCAATGCCAATGCAGTTGCTGAATACGTCATTAGTGCACTGGCTAATTTAGCGGCAGATTATGACTTTGATTTAACCGAAATAACACTGGGGATTATTGGTGTCGGCAACGTGGGCTCACGACTTGACATATTGGCCAAGCAACTTGGTATCAAAACATTATTAAACGACCCACCGAGACAAAATCGAGAATCGAACGGTGATTTTGTTGAATTAGATGAAGCTTTAAGCGCCGATATTGTTAGCTTTCACACGCCACTGATTTTTAAAGGCGATTACCCAAGCGCCAATTTATTGACTGCTCACAATTTTGATTTAATCAGCAAAGACACCATTATTATTAACGCTGCTCGTGGCGGGATTATTGATGAAGACATTTGGCAAAAAACCCAAACCAAAGCCAATGTTATCGATTGCTGGAAGAATGAGCCCCATATCAACCCCTCGCTACAACAATCTGCTTACTGGGCAACACCGCACATTGCGGGGCATTCTGTCGACGCCAAATTCAAAGGCAGTTTTATGATTTATCAGGCCTTGTGTGATTTTACTAAAACCGCTGAGAATAGCAAGATTACCAACCTTGTCAACCCACCAAGAGTTACTATTCAACACACCTCATTACAGAGTACGCTTAACACTATTTATCCATTTATTGAAGATGACAAGGCGATTAAAAATCTTGCACAATTTGAGGATTACCGTCGCCATTATCCTGAGCGCTATGAGTGGCAACACTTTGATACCGACTTTCAGTTACCAAATGGTTTATGAAAGCCACCCCATTGAATAACTGTACCTAATCAACATAGCAAAAGACATACTTACAATCAGCAGTCGAATCACTTTTGGGTTGGCTTTCACCAAATAATGCGCACCCACTGAGGCGCCGATAACTTGACCCGCCATCATCAACGCGCCAATCACCCAAACAACATGACCAAAGCTTAAAAAGACAACCAATGAGGCGACATTAGAGGCAAGATTGAGTGGCTTGGCTAAGATCACCGACTTAATCAAATCAAAGCCTTTAAACACGACACCGGTCAATACAAAAAACGAACCCGTCCCCGGGCCAAACATGCCGTCATAACAACCAATTACTGGTACCACAATATTTTGAAAATTGCGCTCGGAACCGTGCGATTGTTTGGTCTTAATTTCTGGAGAAATAACAAAGTACAAAGCAATAAAACCCAACACAACAGGCACAACAAAAGAAAGAATCTCTGTATTAATAAATTGCACAATAATTGCGCCAACCACCGAGCCCATAAAAGAAGCTAACGCAAGCGTTTTGATCTCCTGCCAGCCAAATTTTTTCTTCCGAAACAGCAGGAGAGTCGCAGTGCCAATCCCCACGCTGGCTTGTAATTTATTGGTACCAAGTGCATAGATTGGTGGCATACCACTCATCATCAACGCCGGTATTGAAAGCAGCCCACCACCGCCTGCCAAAGTATCTAAAAAACCCGCCAAAATACCAATGGCAAATAAAAAACCAAGAATATCTAACGAGTAATCTACCAATTCCATAATGACATCCTGCCTCAGCCACCCATACTCAGTGCGAGCCTTACACCAAAGCCGATAAAGACAACCGCCATGACTCTCTTCAAAACTTTTCCTAAAAGCGAATTATAGCTTAGCTTTTTGGCAATACTCGAAGCCGACCAAGCAACAAAGATATCCCACACGGTTGCGTTAAAAGTAAATATTGCTCCAAGTATTAAAAACGTTTGAATTGTGTTCTCACTATTAACATCAATAAATTGCGGGATAAAAGCAAGAAAAAATAAAGCCACCTTAGGATTGAGAACATTAATCAGTGTCGCCTTAACAAAAACGCCGAAAAAACTATTATCTCTTTTGCTTTTGCTTACGGAGCTCTTGTTGGTATTTTTGCTCAATAATATTGAAAAACCCAAATAAACAAGATAGGCTGCACCCAGATATTTAACAATCGTAAAGGCAACTTCAGACGTTGCCAAGATCGCACTTAAACCCAGTACAGCAATGCAAATATGCACAACACAACCCGCACTGACACCTAATGCAGCAGTAATACCATAACGCACACCTTGTTGAGTGGAGCGATCAATAATGTAGAGAATATCGACGCCCGGTGTCATATTCAGCAATAAGCCCGAGACAATAAACAACCATAAGTCATTAATACCAAACATATTCGTTATTCACTTGTCCAGATAGTTGGAAACCAATCGGATCGAAGACGCTCACCCGTTAGTTGGCCAATTTTTGGAAAGTTAGGCGACGTTCTACCGGGGCGTTGTCTGTATCTCACGTCATCACCAACCAATCGAAAAGATAAAGTGCGGCTGACCGAGCTCTTCGTATTAGCATTAGCGCCATGCAACGTTCTAAAATCAAAAGCGACAACATCCCCTGGTTCAATTGCCCACTGTTTAATTTCAAAATCAGATTTCTCAATATCTGGGATGTCCATAAACAGGCTATCATCTTCATAAAAACTTTCATTACTTGACCAGCTGGTCGGTCGAATTTCTTTATCTAACTTATGACTGCCGGCAGCACACTTCAAAGAAAGTGCAACATCTCTTTCCTCAAGAGGAAGCCAAAAACTCACCGTTTGAGAGCCTTGCACACAATAATAAGGTATGTCTTGATGCCAAGGTGTTGGCACTCCAGAACTGGCCTCTTTGTGTAGATAGTGATCGTGAAAAAATTGAGCAGTCTTGGATTGCATCAGCTCAGTCGCCACTGCGCCCAAAGGAGAATTCAGAACAAAATTTTGGTATTCAGGAATTCTCTGCCAATTGCAAAAATCTTCCAAAAATTGACCTTGATGGCTATCGGCTTTATGAATAAGTGCGCCTTCGCTAGGGTTATCAATATGAAAGTCTGCACCCTGCCTTAAGGTATTAATCCAATCACTAAAAACGCCGCGCAAAACAACCGCACCATCCCGACGAAAGTTATCAATCTCTGTATTTGAAATATACTTGTTCATCAACTATAACCTGAAATAATCACAAGAGCACTATCCTGCAAATGATAAACACAATGCAGGTGTATATTTGAAAATAAATAGAGATAGTATTGATTATGAAAATTTTGACATTTTTGTTTTCTGTTAAAAATATTCCAGTTGTTTATTGGAGCTCCAAACAGCCTCTCACCCTAAGACCAAGACCATTAACTCTGGTGTTTTTAATATTTGGCTTACTGTTGTTTGGCCTTGGTGAATCGATTCTTATTGCCAGTGGTGCTGGGGTTAGTCCATGGACAGTTCTCGCTCAAGGTGTCTCAAACTACACAAATTGGTCGATTGGCCTTTGCACTTTTGCGCTCAGTATTTTAGTTTTGATCATTTGGATACCTCTTAAGCAAAAACCGGGAATAGGAACGATTCTCAATGCCTTAATTATTGCCCTAGCAATTGACCTATCACTACCCTACCTCCCCAAACCTCATGCCGACTTAATGCAAATTCAACAGGTTATAGTTGGGGTTATTGTGGTTGGATTTGGCAGTGGCTTTTATCTTATTGCTAACCTAGGCGCAGGCCCTAGAGACGGCTTAATGGTTGGCTTACAAAAAATAAGCAATTACCCTATTACTCAAGTGCGAACAGCAATAGAAATTAGCGTTGTTGTCATTGGCTGGCTAATGGGTGGCGTTGTGGGGCTGGGCACGATAATCTTTGCTCTCGGCATAGGACCCTCAGTTTCCTTCGGCTTTTACTTGGTCAATAAACTTTCAACATCTTTGAAAAAAATCTAGTTAATACAACCTAGGGTTAAGAAAGCAAACTTTACTCAGCAACAGCTCTTATCTTCTTGAGTCGGAGGGCAAGGCACGGAGCCATAAGAGCAATAAACACAACAATCACCAGATAGAGGTTTTAGTAAAGTTTTGCAAGACTTGCATTCGTAAAAGAACTGGCAAGCATTGGTAGGCATTTCCTCCTCAATAGAAAATCCACATTCTGGACAGCTAATGACAGATTTAATTTCAACACTCATTACGTAATACTTATCTCGATTGAAATCTACGAATCAAAGAAAACGCATATCATCCAAAAACGGAAACTTATCTCGAACTTTTGCAACTTGAGTAATATCCATCTCACAAGTGTCGTATTCGCTGATTTTGTTGGTTTTCAGCAAAACCTCACCCGAAGGACTGATAACCATCGATGCGCCGTTGTACTTTAAACCCATGCCATCGCCACCCGTGCGATTAACGCCCACAACAAAACACTGATTCTCAATTGCTCTGGCAATAAGCAATTGCTGCCAATGCAATTCTCGAGAATCTGGCCAATTAGCAATGACAAAAATCACCTCAACATCCTTTGCCACTTTGCGAAAAATCTCAGGGAAACGCAAATCATAGCAAATAAAAACAGCACACTTGGTATCGGCAATTTCAAAAGTGACCGTTTCATTGCCAGAAGCAAAATATTTGCCTTCGTTGGCGTAATTAAACGGATGCAGCTTCGAATATCTTGCCACCTCTTGGCCGTAATGGTCAAAAACAAAGGCGAGATTATTGGCTTTTTTATCAACAGGCTTTTCAGTTGTTCCGGCAACAACACTGATTAGGTGATTTAGTGAAAACTGTTGTAGCGCTTGATGTGTTCTGCAATTAGGGGCTTCGCAATACTTGCCCATGTCAGCAATAAAACCGGTGTTGAATACCTCTGGGAAGACAACCACATCACAACCATCTTCTTTGGCTTTGGTGACAAATTCTTCAGCACGCTTAAGGTTTTCTTCAATATCTTGCCAGCGAATATCAAGCGAAATAGTTGCAACTTTCATGGTGTTTTTGAGATTATTGTTGCTTCTATTATAGTCCAATCGAAATTATACAAAATCAATTAAGCCACCTATAAAAACGATAAAATTGCCTTATGGATAAAATAATTGTTCAAGAAGAGGACTTTGATCTCTCAACAGAAGTGAGGCTCGCTCGAGAGGGCAACCCGGCAACTGGCGCAATCGTTAGCTTTATTGGCACAGTGCGTGATCTTGAGGGTGACTCACTTAGCGGCATGACACTTGAGCATTATCCACAAATGACAGAAAAGTCACTTGAAAAGATCGTAAGCAAAGCAAGAGAGCGCT
>JBBWVS010000095.1:0-10060 GCA_050256335.1 Gammaproteobacteria bacterium
TCCTAGCCTTCTACGTTGCAATGAAGATATTTCGCTCACCGTTTGGCATGAAACTGAAGGCAATTAAGTCAAATCAGCATAGAATGCGCTACACTGGCAGTGATACGCGCCCCTATTTGATCACTGCTTTTATAATTTCGGGAATGTTTGCTGGTCTTGCTGGCGGATTGCTGGCGGTCACTGACCCACTAGCAGGTGCTGAGAGAATGCAATGGACAGCGTCCGGGGAGGTCATCCTGATGACCATTCTGGGTGGCGTCGGCACATTATTTGGCCCATTACTGGGTGTTGGTATTATCAAGTATCTGGAGAATATCTTTTCAACAATTAATGAATCGGTGCTGCAGCAATTCTTCTCATTTCTGCCGCAATGGGGTGAGAATTTTATGGTTACCATAGTCTCACCGTTTGTTGGAGAAGGCTGGCATTTAACCCTTGGTATACTATTTATGATAATTATCATTTTCCTACCAGGCGGCTTAATGGAAGGTTTTCAAAAGATTAAGAAGCGCTATCTAACAAAAGGTGTGGAAGACAGTGAAAGCACCACTAAACAGGAGTAATGTTATGTCCAAACCTGTATTAAAAATAAGTAATGTAAATAAATCTTTTGGCGGTTTACAAGCTTTAAAGGATATTAACCTAGAAATTGAAAAAGGTAAAGTCCATGCGATTATTGGCCCAAATGGCGCTGGTAAATCTACCTTGTTAAATGTTTGCGTAGGTTTGCTGAAGCCGGATTCAGGCTCAGTTACCTTTAATGGCGGTATCAACGTTATTGGCAAAAGCCCACACGAGATCAACCAGATGGGCTTGGCAAGAGTGTTCCAGACTCCAGAAATATTTCCCGATTTGAGCTTGCTAGAGAATGTGATGATACCGGCCTTTTCAAAGCGTGATGGTGCCTTTCATTTTCAGTTGTTTCGCAGTCTTGCTAGTGAAACAAAAATCACTCAAAAGGCTAAAGAGATATTAGCAAATGTTGGAATGGAGGCTAAAGCTGACGAGACAGCCGGTAGCTTGTCACGTGGCGATAAACGCCGCCTTGAATTGGCAATGTGTTTAATTCAGCACCCAGATTTACTGTTATTAGACGAGCCGACAGCTGGCATGGCCAGACACGATACCAATAAGACAATCGAACTACTTAAGCAAATCAAAGAAGGCGGCATGACCAAAATTATTATTGAGCATGATATGCACGTGGTATTTAGTCTTGCTGATACTATTTCGGTACTCGCACAAGGTGCTATTATTGCCACCGGGACACCCGATGAAATTCGTGGCAATCCCATTGTTCAAGAAGCCTACCTTGGTGGTGCAGAACTATGAGTAATCAACCCCACGCACCACACAGCGCGCCTGTTACTTCCCAAGGTTCTGATCCAGCGTTTTTTTCTTGCTGGGACATGCACTCGTACTATGGTGAAAGCTACATCGTTCAAGGCATTAGTTTTAATATTCGCGAAGGTGAAATTGTTGCCCTGCTTGGCAGAAATGGAGCAGGTAAAACCAGCACCCTTCGCTCCATTGCTCGCGCAGCGGCACCCGAAGTAAGAAAAGGAGAGATTTGGCTGGATCACCAGCCTCTACACACCATGAAAGACTATCAAGTAGCACAGTTGGGTGTTGCACTGGTACCTGAAGATCGCTGCATTATTGGTGGCTTAACCGTTGAAGAAAATATCCTATTGGCTCAAATTGAAGAACCAATCGGTTGGTCTTTAGAGCGTATTTACGAACATTTTCCACGTCTTGGAGAGCGCCGAAATCAGGAAGGAACTACTCTTTCTGGTGGTGAGCAACAAATGCTTGCTGTAGCTCGAGCACTGGCTCGTGATATTAAGCTATTATTGCTTGATGAGCCTTATGAAGGACTCGCACCGGTCATCGTGCGTGAAATTGAAGAGATCCTTAAAGGTATTAAAAAACTTGGCATTACCACTATCATTGTTGAACAAAATGCCGTCGCTGCGCTGCGTATTGCAGATAGAGCATTAATTCTTGATACCGGTGAGATTGTTTTTGATGGCACAGCGCAAGAGTTACTTGATAACGAAGCCCTTCGACACCAGTATTTAGCCATTTAATTATTCTTATTATTTACAAATACCTTTAAATGATTATGTAGTGTTTAAATATAGCCGGATACCTCCGCTTCTCCATGTTGTTGTAGCAGAATTTTTGACTCTTTAATTCTGCTAATGCCGGCTATATTTAAGCGCTACTTAATCAACACAGTACAACATGCGTACAAAAGTAGGGGTGTCCTGTAGATTTACCGACACCCTTTAACTTATTTAAACTGAATCAAAAACCACCACAACTAGGAGACGTACGATGATGCCAGGACCTTTCGAACTGATAATTATTTTAGTTATTACCATACTTATCTTTGGCGGCAAACGCCTGAAGAGCATTGGTGGCGACCTTGGTGGTGCAATTAAAGGCTTTAAATCGGCGATGAAAGATAGCACTGCAGAAAAAATCGACGATAGTGTTAGTCTCAAATTTAAAAAAGGCGACGTAGGGGATATTGTCCAAGTTAAAGAGCAAGCGAAAGCACTCTAAACTACTTTCACCTTTGTTTAGCGCCCCCTAACGCCCTAACGCTTAATTAGCGAGTCACATACGACAGAGACAATTGTTCAAAAAAATGAAAAAAAGATAAAAACAGTTGTTGAGGTCCACTCGAAGCCGGATTTTTCTTTTGAGAAATCTATCGCGTCTTGCCCATTTACACAAACATAAGCATTGCTTAGGGGTTCATGTCACATGAAAATAGTGATTAATTAATGCCTTAATCATTTAACCAGCGCTTATCGCCCTAAGCCAAAATAAATAAGCAAAGCGAGTGGCTTTGAAACACCTAATCACTCAACCCTGTTGGCAATCAATTCAACAATAACCTCTGGCTCAGCTAAAGTTGAAGTATCGCCCAAGTTTGAAAAATCATTCTCAGCAATTTTTCTCAATATTCGACGCATAATTTTCCCAGAGCGTGTTTTTGGTAGTCCAGGAGAGAATTGAATCTTATCAATGGTTGCAATAGGGCCAATTTCTTTTCGTACCAAAGCCACCAGTTCACCACGTAGAGAGTCATCACTTTCAACGCCACTCATTAATGAAACATAGGCGTAAATACCCTGCCCCTTGATATCATGCGGCATACCAACTACAGCTGCCTCACTCACTAATTCGTGTAATACCAATGCAGACTCTATTTCAGCCGTGCCCAAACGATGACCAGAGATGTTAAGCACGTCATCTACTCTTCCGGTAATCCAGTAATAACCGTCGGCGTCTCGTTTAACACCATCACCAGAAAAATATTTACCGGGATAAGTTGAAAAGTAAGCCTCGATAAAGCGTTCATGATTATTGTATAGTGTGCGCATTTGCCCCGGCCAAGATTGTGCAATAACCAATACACCTTCTGCTTCGCCCTCCATAACCTCGCCTTTCTCATTAAGTACTTGAGGCACAATACCGAAAAAAGGTTTTGATGCAGAGCCTGGTTTTAATTCTGTTGCAAATGGCATTGGCGTAATCATATGACCGCCGGTTTCGGTTTGCCACCAAGTATCAACAACCGGGCACTTTCCTTTACCAATAACATTGAAATACCACTCCCATGCCTCAGGATTAATCGGCTCACCGACAGTGCCCAAAATCTTTAAGCTTGATCTATTTGTTTTTTCAACAAAGGCATCACCTGCACCCATCAAAGCCCGTATTGCAGTGGGCGCCGTATAAAAAATATTCACTTGGTGTTTATCAACCACCTGCCAAAAACGCGAAGCATCAGGATAATTGGGCACACCCTCAAACATGAGTGTTGTTGCGCCATTGGCTAAAGGACCATAAACAATATAAGAATGGCCCGTCACCCAGCCAACATCAGCTGTGCACCAATAAATATCACCTTGCTGATAATCGAATGTGTATTTATGCGTCATTGCCGCGTAAAGCAAATAGCCACCCGAGGTGTGTAACACACCTTTTGGTTTGCCAGTTGAACCGGAAGTGTAGAGAATAAATAAAGGCGCTTCGGCATCAAACATTTCACAAGGGCACTCAGTTGAGGCGCTTGCAACTAATGAATGGTACCAAATATCTCTATCTCCCCACTCAATTTGACCGCCAGTTCTCTGTACAACTATTACAGCTTCCACACAATCACACTGTGAAACTGCTTTATCAACATTAGTTTTCAGTGGTATCGACTTCCCCCCACGAACGCCTTCGTCAGCAGTAATGACAATTTTGCACTCCGAGTCAAGAATTCGATCTCTTAAAGCGTCGGCCGAAAAACCACCAAAAACAACGGAGTGGATAGAGCCAATTCGCGCACAAGCCAACATAGCAACAGAGGCCTCTACAATCATTGGCATGTACAAGCAAACTCTATCACCCTGGACAACACCAAGACTTTTTAAGCCATTGGCGAATTTACATACCTTTTCATAGAGTTCATTGTAAGTGATAGACTCACTGACATTTGGATCATCACTCTCCCAAATAATCGCCACTTGCTCGCCCCGTTCAGCCAAATGTCGGTCCAGACAATTATAAGCAACGTTTAAGCTCGCGCCCTCAAACCAAGCAATCTTACCTTGGAAATAATCCACATTGGAAACGCAATCCCACTCTTTGTCCCAATCAAGAAAAATTCTCGCTTGTTCTGCCCAGAAGGCATCTGGATTTTCAATGGACTGCTGATACATTAACTCATAACTATCTGGATTAATCAGTGGCTTTCTATCGGTTGGCTTAAGCATGTAGGTCATTGGTTTTTAGATGAATTAAAGTAATAATAGCACTCAATGTTACCTAATCCTTTAGTCATTTAACGGCCAATATATAGCGTTTTTCATGAGATAAAAAAAATGACGCTTTCGCGTCATTTTCTTACAAATACTTAACAAAGCTTATTATTCTTTAACAACCAAGTCATCACTTTCAGTATCAAGCACTTTTACCGAAAGCTCTTCTTCCACTTCGCTCATTTTTGCCTCAGCGTTGCGCTTATCATGAGCGTTTAGCTCTTCTTCCATCGCATACTCTTCAGTCAAGATAGAGGCGTCAATCAAGCCCGCTTCAATCTCTCTCAATGCCAATACTGTTGGCTTATCTTTACCGCTATCTAGGGTTGACCTATAGCCACCAGAATTCAATTGGTGAGCGCGCTTTGCCGCAACCAAAACCAATTCAAATCTATTTTCAACATGCTCTAAGCACTCTTCAACTGTTACTCTTGCCATAATCTTAAAAAACCTTATTTAATCAGATGATAAAATGGAGCAATTTTACTTGAAATCACCCTATATGGAAAGGCTTATTGTTCTGGATACCGAGACCACTGGTATCGAACCCTCAGAGGGTCATCGAATCATCGAAGTGGGTGCTGTACAAATTCTTGATAGAGAGATTACTGAATTGGAATTTCATCGCTATTTGCAACCCAATCGCAATGTTGGTGAATCAGTCAACATTCACGGTATTAGTGATAAATTCTTAAAAGACAAACCGCAATTTAGTGAAATTGCTGAAGACTTTATCGCTTTTGTTGAAGGTGCTACTTTGGTTATTCATAACGCCCCCTTCGATCTGGGATTTCTCAACAACGAACTGAGGCTGATTGGTTTTAAGAAAAAAATAGAAGACATTTGTGAAATCATTGATACATTGGAGTTATCCAAAGAGCAACGGCCTGGTACCATGCACAATTTAGATGCACTTTGTCGTCGCTTCGAAATTGACGCAAGTGCCCGCACTATCCATGGCGCCCTACTCGACGCTCAAATCCTTGCCCAGGTTTACTTGGCAATGACGGGTGGTCAATCAAACTTATTTCAAGAAGCACATCCTGCAGAAGCAGCAGGAGAAATAACCACACCAATTAAACCATTGAGTGCTGACAAAAATAAAATCAAAGTCATTTATGCAAATGACGATGAAATCAAAGCACACAAAAACTATTTTCAACACTCATAGACTGGAGCGACAATGCAATATCAAGATTTAAGAGAATTTATTGAAGCGCTTGAGGCTCAAGGCGAACTTATAAGAATCAAAGCCCCAGTCGATGCCAACCTAGAAATAACGGAGATTTGCCGACGCACTCTTGATAAGCAGGGGCCTGCACTTCTGTTTGAGAATGTAAATGGTGCCACAATGCCTGTACTAGCCAACCTGTTTGGCACAACCAAACGAGTGGCGATGGCGATGGGTCAAGCCGATCTAAGCGCACTGCGTGAATTAGGGAAAGTCCTTGCACAACTCAAACAGCCCGAACCCCCTAAAGGCTTTAAGGATGCCCTTGATAAACTGCCTTTATTCAAACAAGCGCTTAATATGCCGGTTAAGGTCTTGAATAAAGGTCAATGTCAAGAAAATATTATTGAAGGTGACGATGTTGATCTCAACAAACTACCAATACAAACATGCTGGCCTAAAGATGTTGCTCCGCTCATCACTTGGGGATTGGTCATTACCAAAGGCCCAACTCGAGATAGGCAAAATCTAGGTATTTATCGCCAACAGCTACTGGGTAAAAATAAACTGATTATGCGCTGGCTGTCGCAACGTGGCGGCGCGCTAGACTTTAAAGATTGGTGTGAACAGAATCCAGGGAAGCCTTTTCCAATTTCTGTTGCTCTTGGTGCAGACCCAGCAACAACACTGGCGGCTGTTACTCCCATTCCTGATAGTTTGAGTGAATACGCTTTTGCAGGATTATTAAGGGGTAAAAAAACCAAAGTTTGTAAATGTTTAGGTAATGACTTGCAAGTACCAGAGAATGCGGAAATTATTTTAGAAGGCGTGATTCATCCCGGCGAAGTTGCAGAAGAAGGTCCTTACGGCGATCACACTGGCTACTATAACGAAGTAGAAACTTTTCCGGTGTTTACCGTTGAAAAAATAACCCATAGAAATAACCCAATTTATCACTCAACTTATACTGGCAAACCGATTGATGAGCCAGCCGTGTTAGGAGTTGCCTTAAACGAAGTCTTTGTGCCTTTATTGCAGCAGCAATTCAGTGAAATTGTTGATTTTTATCTGCCACCAGAAGCTTGCTCTTATCGGATGGCAATTGTCAGCATGAAGAAACAATACCCTGGTCACGCTAAACGTGTGATGATGGGTGTCTGGTCATTTTTAAGGCAATTCATGTACACCAAATTTATTATTGTTGTTGACGACGATATAAACATTCGAGACTGGAAAGAAGTTATTTGGGCGCTCTCAACTCGCGTTGACCCATCGCGCGATACTTCACTGATTGACAACACGCCAATTGACTACTTAGACTTCGCATCCCCGGTCTCTGGCCTAGGTTCAAAGATGGGTATTGACGCCACTAATAAACACCCTGGGGAGACTGATAGAGAATGGGGGGATCCCATTGTAATGAGTGATGAGGTAATTGCCAAAATTGATAGCATCTGGAGTGAATTAGGCATTGACTAGGCAGACTATCAAAGTATAATTGTGCCTTTTTCGGAGTGTAGCGCAGTTTGGTAGCGTATCTGGTTTGGGACCAGAGGGTCGGGGGTTCAAGTCCCTCCACTCCGACCAAAATTTTGTAAAGTGTTACTATAGCCTTTATTAGAACACAGTTTTTTGCGCCCATAGCTCAGCTGGATAGAGCAACGGCCTTCTAAGCCGTAGGTCGAACGTTCGAATCGTTCTGGGCGCACCACTAAGGCTGCAGACATTTTAAGAATAATTAAATTTACTTTGTACACATTGGTGTACACAAAAAAGTGGCTCTAAGCCGTAGGTCATACGTTCGAATCGTATTGGGCGTACCACTTTCTGATTTTATGGCGGGAATAGCTCAGTTGGTAGAGCCCCGGATTGTGATTCCGGTTGTCGCGGGTTCAAACCCCGTTTCTCGCCCCACTTCCTATTAGGGTTTCAGCCTAATACTCAACTAAAAATAAGTCAAAAAGTCCTTTTCCGTGCACTTTTCCGTGCACTTTATTTGGAGAAGTGTTATGGCTTACATTCAGAAAGTTAAACGTAAACAAGATATTAACTATCGTGTCTTTATTAAAGCTGGCTCAAAAAGAATAACAAAGACCTTTAATAGTAAAAGAGCTGCAGTTCAATTTGCTAATGGTATTGAAAGTGATAGAAATAAATTACTTGCATACACTCAATCAAAGTCTCATTCATTACTCTCAGTAGTTATAGATAAATACCTCAGCAGTGAGTACAAAGGCTGCTGAGCAAGGAAGTGCTAATGCGCAATACAGTCTAGGGTTAATGTATAACCTTGCTCAAAGCGTCCCTCAAGATTACAAACAAACCGTTTATTGGTATACAAAAGCTGCTGAGCAAGGTGTTGCTAAAGCCCAATACAATTTAGGAGTGATGTATAAAAATGGCACAGGCGTCCCTCAAGATTATGAACAAACCGTTTATTGGTATACAAAGGCTGCTGAGCAAGGAAGTGCTAATGCGCAATACAGTCTAGGGGACGCTCTGGAACTTCAGAAAACTATTAACCTTGCTGAGCAAGGAGATGTTGAGATGCGATATAAATTGGGAAACCTATTTGCTTATGGCCAAGGCGTCCCTCAAGATTATGAACAAGCCTTTTATTGGTATACAAAGGCTGCTGAGCAAGGAAGTACTGATGCGCAATACACTCTAGGTGTTATGTATCTTGAGGGTGTGAGTGAAGTGGTGCCTCAGTCCTATAAAGATGCTGCTTACTGGATAAAACTATCCTCTTTGAATGGTGATGAGGAGGCCGAAACGCTTTGGAATGAATACGAACTATGGGAGTATGTTGATACTAATGCCAACCTAGACCAAGCTATCATCTATGCTGAAGCCGGAGAAGTCGATAAAGCCCAAGTGGAGCTTTACTACGTCAGTCAATTAGCAATGGAAGGCAATCCAAAAGCTATGTGTGAGTTTGGAACGATGTATATGAAAGAAGGGCTGTGGATAGTTCAAAGTGATGAGTCTGCTGTTGAGTGGTGGCTGAAGTCAGCCAACTCAGGATATGTTCCTTGTCAGTTTAGTGTCGGTTCTGCTTATCTAATTGGTAAAGGAATTGAAAAGGATTTATCACAGGCAAAATACTGGTTACAAAAGGTAATTGATAGCGACGATGAGGAGTTTAGCGAATCTGCTCAAGTGCTCTATGATATTCACAAGTTAGCTTGGTCGGAAATCGGTGAAAGTTATGGGGATACTTGGTACATAAATATGATTAAAGAACATAAAGGTTATATTTATTTTTGGAGATTAACTGATTACCTAAAACCAAACGAAGACGGAACGATGAGCGTCAAAGCTTACTATCAAGGTGATTGTGGAATAATAAAAAATAAACTTTTGTCCTTTATAGGCTATAGGCAACCGATGGGTAATGGAGAAAGTGAAACATTTAATCCAACAAACTCTGAATGGGAATATCCAGTCCCTGAAAGTATTGCTTGGGCTACTTTGGACTGGGCTTGTAACTATATGCCACCGACAGACATATCATCCAAGCCTGAAGAAGAAGACAAGAATGAAATTCTAGCTGAACTTCGTAAGCAAGGAGCTGCTCAATCAAGAGAAATTGAGCGACAAAGATGCTTAGTTGCGCTCGAGTCCGACGGGTTCGATACTGTAGCTTGCAACCACTTAGACAGTCCCCACGTTAGGCGCGTGCTTACGGGGTGGTCTTCTTTTAACTAGAATTTAAGATTATTATTAAATCGCTCAGATTACAAAACCTATGGTCTGTCTTCTGGCGAGATAGACTTCAATTTTCTCTCTACGTAAGCTATGATAGTGGGTTTTAAGCTCAGAGTGCTGGAAGTTCAACTAAGGCAAAGTACAGCAGTGCTGCCAAACCAATCAAAAAAATCGCGATAACAACAATGATTAGCAAAGGTAGCAACGTGCCACCCAGCGCATAACCAGCACTAACGTTAGCGCCCTTGGCAATTGCCACCACCCAGATAACCATTGAAAAGGCAAATATAGACCAGAAAAGGAAAAGGTCTAGACCATAGGGAAGTTGCATTAGCTGTAAAGGGGTGTAAAG
>JBBWVS010000096.1:0-7775 GCA_050256335.1 Gammaproteobacteria bacterium
GCACAACACTCTACGTCACCCTTGAGCCTTGCGCTATGTGCCTAAGAGCGATGATGCATGCTCGCGTATCGCGTCTTGTTTTTGCTGCTTTTGACCCTAAAACTGGCGTTTGTGGCTCATCCACCGACCTTAGTAATGAAGATTGCTTCAATCATCAAATCGAAATCAGTGGTGGCGTTTTGGCAAAAGAAAGCAAATCACTTCTTCAAAAATTCTTTAAGAGTCGTCGAAAGAAAAACTAAGCGCCGTAGTGGCTCCACATTTTCAATATACGAATAGTTTTGTCCTGCTGACAAACTTGATAAACCAACCTATGTTGCACGTTGATTCTTCTCGAGAGTGCACCATCAAGATTACCCACTATTTTCTTCAAGGCACTTTCAATTTAACAATTATTTTTCCTTTTTACAAGGCAGATTTTACAAAACTTGATTGAGCATAGATGAAACTATGTGGTTCAAAGTTTTGAAAATATAACACAGAAAAATGGAAAAAGATAACGCTAAACCGTGTACATACCGCCGTTAACGTGGATAGTTTGGGCTGTAATGTATGCTCCACCATCACCTGCTAAAAACAACACTACACTAGCAATTTCGTCCGGCGAACCCAGTCTGCCCAGTGGAATTTGAGAAGCGAGCGATGCTTTTTGTTCTTCTGGAAGTGCGTCTGTCATATCGGTTTGGATAAAACCTGGGGCAACGGCGTTGACCGTAATACCTCGCGTGCCGACTTCTCTTGCAAGTGATTTAGTAAAGCCCATAATACCGGCCTTGGCAGCTGCATAATTGGTCTGCCCTGCGTTGCCCATAGCGCCAACAACAGATGCAATTGAAATAATTCTGCCCGCTTTTTTCTTCATCATGCCGCGCAAAACAGCTTTTGACATTTTAAAAACAGAAGCAAGATTGGTATTCATAATATCATCCCACTCCTCTTCTTTCATGCGCAGCAATAAGTTGTCGCGAGTGATACCGGCATTGTTAATCAGAATATCAACAGCGCCAAAAGTATCAGTGATGGCGCTCATTACCTCAGCTATTTGATCGTTGTTAGTGACATTAAGCGTCAGACCTTGGCCGGAAATATTATTGTCCTTTAGTTTGGCAGAGATTGCTTCTGCACCTTTGTCGCTTGTCGCTGTACCAATAACGGTTGCACCCGCATTGCCCAAAGCTAGTGCAATGGCTTGTCCAATGCCACGACTTGCGCCCGTCACTAAAACGATTTTTCCTTGTAAATTACTCATGATGAGATCTCCTCTACGATTGCTGCAATACCCGCTGTATCAAATACAGCACTGCCTGTTAATGATTTATCAATACGCTTCGTCAACCCCGCCAATACTTTGCCTGGGCCTGTTTCGATTAATTTTTCCACACCCATTGCCGCCATCGCCTGCACTGTTGACGTCCAAAGAACAGGTTTGTGTAATTGTGCCACCAATTTTGATTTTATCTCATCGGTGCTATTGGCAACACCAGCATCAACATTGTGTAATACCTTGCCCACTTGATTGAAGTTTATAGCATCCACTGAAATTGAAAACTCCTCTGCCGCGCCGTTCATTAAAGAACAATGCGAAGGAACGCTGACAGGCAAAATAACAGCACGCTTAGCGCCGGCCTCTTTCATGACTAAGCAAGTTGCCTCAACCGAGTCTTTATCGCCAGCAATCACCACTTGTCCCGGTGAATTAAAGTTAACTGCTTCAACTACACCATCTGCATTGGCGCATATTTGTACAACTTTATCATCGTCCAAGCCAAGAATAGCCGCCATTGCACCTGTGCCAACGGGCACGGCTGACTGCATG
This sequence comes from Gammaproteobacteria bacterium, assembly GCA_050256335.1. Classification (GTDB taxonomy): domain Bacteria; phylum Pseudomonadota; class Gammaproteobacteria; order PS1; family Pseudothioglobaceae; genus Pseudothioglobus. Next base: position 1,817 of record JBBWVS010000096.1, read on the forward strand.
AGTTCTGCGCGTTTTCTCACCAAGCTAATACCTTCGGCAAAATCAAGCGAGCCAGAGGCAACCAATGCCGTGTATTCGCCCAAACTGTGGCCCGCCATACAAAGGGGTGATAAATCCACCTCACTGGCAAGCACGCGATAAGTGGCATAGCCTGCCGCAAGCATTGCCGGCTGGGTGTTTTGCGTTTGATTGAGCGCGTCTTGATCTTCTTGGGTGAGTTTCCAAAGATCAATGCCAAGTGCATCACTGGCCTCAGTAAATACATCTCCAACAAGGGGGAAATTATCTGCAAGATCAGACAACATGCCAAGGGATTGTGAGCCTTGGCCGGGGAAAACGATCGCGTATTTCATATGAGTATTATTATAAATGAGATTGTTTTATTATGTTTTAACAAAGACCCTTAAATAAAAAAAGCGCCCAAAGGCGCTTTTTCAATGAATTTAAGACTGTAAATTAAGCAGTGACGATAGAAACGTATTGTCTGTAGAACTTGCCTTTCTTCTCGAATTGAACTTTGCCATCAGCAACGGCAAACAATGTGTCATCTTTGCCTCTACGTACGTTTGTGCCTGGGTGGAACTTCGTGCCTCTCTGGCGAACTAAAATATTGCCCGCTAAAACCACTTGACCACCAAAGCGTTTTACGCCCAGTCTTTTGGATACGGAATCTCTTCCGTTATTAGTACTACCACCTGCCTTTTTATGTGCCATGGGTGCTCCTTATGCCTTAATTTTATCGATTTGTACTTCTGTGAACAACTGGCGATGACCTTGTTGCTTCATAGAGTGCTTACGACGTCTAAATTTTAAAATATGAACTTTCTTGCCTTTACCCTGAGAGATAACTTTCGCTTCTACAGTGGCTTTTTCAACGAGTGGAGAGCCCACTTGAACGTTGTCGCCATCGGCAACCATCAACACTTCTTTGAAAGTTACTTTTTTACCAGGCTCGATTTCAAGCTTTTCAATCTTCAGAGTTTCACCTTCGGTTACTCTGTATTGCTTTCCACCTGTTTTAATAACTGCGTACATAACAAATCCTAAACTGTTTGCTAAAAAGAGGGCAATTATACTCGAACGACGCTCTTTATGAAAGTGCTATAAGCGAAATAAGTTTAGATTAAAGAAAAACAATTTGGCGACCATTCCCCTCCTCATATACTATTCTAAAAATCCAATTAGCATCCGCCTTACGATATAATCTCTCTTTTTACATTACTTCCTAATAATCATGATTATTTTGCAAACCAACATGGGTGACATTCACCTTACTCTAAACGCTGAAAAGGCCCCTATTACAGCCAAAAACTTCACCGATTACGTTGAAGATGGCTTCTTTGATGGCACAATTTTTCACCGCGTCATTCCTAATTTCATGGTCCAAGGTGGTGGTATGACTGAAGACATGCAACAAAAGCCTACTAAGGCCAATATTGAAAATGAAGCAAAGAATGGTTTAAAGAACAGTAAGTACACGGTTGCTATGGCGAGAACAGCGGCGCCTCACTCTGCCAGCTCACAGTTTTTTATCAATGTGGCTGACAATCAGTTTTTGGACTGCCCAGGGCAAGATGGCTGGGGTTACTGCGTATTTGGTGAAGTGGTTGAAGGTAAAGACGTGGTTGATAAAATGCAAAAAGTCGAAACATTAAATTTGGGCGGCCATGCAGACGTTCCTGCCGATCCTCTTATTATCGAAAAAGCCTACATCCAGGAATAACATCCAGGCGGCATCGCCCCACTCTGCCGCCAAATACCATGAGCAAAACGCTAATCATTGCCGATCTTCATCTCACCTGCGTTGAGGGAGAAAAGCTGGATTTATTTTGCCGATTTTGTCAAACCGAGGCCGTTAACGCTGATCAGCTCTTCATTCTCGGCGATTTGTTTAACACTTGGATTGGTGACGACATTTCACTGCCAGAGTATCAGGTTGTTATTGACTGTTTAAAAAATCTGACAAAGTCGACAGCAGTTTTTGTGATGGTTGGCAATCGTGACTTTTTACTCGCCAAAAAGTTCGAGCAGCAATCCGGTTGTAAGTTAATCAACGAGCCGTACCTTTTACAACAAAACGATCAAGATTATATTTTGTTGCATGGAGACAGCCTATGCACAGACGATGCTGATTATCAAAAAATGAAAAAGGTATTAAGAAACCGCCTTGTGCAATCGATCTTTTTAAATTTGCCAAAAAAATGGCGACTTAAGCTTAGCGGCGAAATTCGCAAAAAGAGTATTGAGGCCCAGAGCTACAAATCAGAGACAATTATGGATGTCAATCAAGATGCAGTTGATGCGCTGATGGCAATTTATCCTAGTGCTGATCTCATCCATGGCCACACCCATCGGCAAAACACCCATTTATCTGAGACTTATACACGTTACGTATTAGGTGACTGGTCAATGACCTCGGGCAATGCCATCGCCTTGGATAACACCTTAGAGAGACTTGAAATCCACTAAGCGATTTTCAAAATCAATCGCTGAAATCTTGAGCTGAACCTCATCATCTAAAGACGGCTTTACGCTCAGTTTTAACTGAGTCATCATGCCAAGCTCCGGTATTAATACAGTGACTTTATTACCATGAAGTTCAACAACCGTTCCAACGCCTTTCCATCCTTTATTTTGTTTTAAAAACAAGCACTTAAAATGATCAATGCTTTGGCGTGTTGCTTTATTCACTTTTGCAATAACCGTGTTGGTTTGTCCAATTCGACTTTTGATTGTCGCTTCGTCCAGTGTGGGCTTATTATTGATAAAGTTAAGGAGTTGTTGTTGAGCCACCAAGTCAAGGTAGCGCCTAATTGGACTGGTCACCCTCAGGTATGAATCTAGGCCCAAGCCCGCATGCGGTGCACTTTTTGTGCTAATTTTCGAACGTTTAAAACAACGCGTTGCTTTAAACATTTGCGACAAGGTTAAATGCGTTTTTTGCTGCAGAATTTCATCGCTAAAACTGCCTTCAGCTTGGGTAACAAACGGCATTGCAATGTTGTTTTCTAATGCGAATTGTGCAATGGCTCGCCCAGCAATCACCATCATCTCCGCAATCATTTCACGACTTTCACTCACTGCTTGCTTGTTAAGAGACACTTCGGTATCAACGAGCTTGACATTAATATTTGGCAAATCCAATCTTAGTGCACCCTTGTCGTTTCGAAATGCTTTATGCGTTTTTGTCAGTGAATTAATTTGCGCTAATTCTGCGTGCTGGTCAAGGATTTCATCCGCCTCATCGTAACTCAGCTTTTCAACTTTAATATCGCTCTGAATCACCTCAATATTGCTAATTTGACAATCAATTAATGTAAACCCAACCGACAATGCTCTTGATTTCTCCTCTTCGCCCAATGAGCAGATCGGCACCAAACTCGGCGGCAACATGTGGATGATTTGATCTGGGAGATACAGGTTGGATATGCGATTTTGCGCATAACTATCCAGCGCACTATCATTCTCGACTTGGGAGGCAACATCAGCAATATGAATCCAAATTGTCTCACCATCAATACTGATAGCATCGTCTGCATCTCTTGAGCCAGAATTATCTATCGCATAGCTGTTGAGATGCGTTAAGTCTTTTCTGTTGGTTGTAATAATTTCGTGAATACAATCTTCATCAGCAAGAATTCCGTGTCTTCGAGGATAGGGGTTTGTTGTCTCTTGCCAAAATCCAATTTTAAGCAGTAATTTGTGGGCAGATTCAGAGTTGTTATCTAGCAACAACGCGTCTAAGAGTTTTGCGTGCTTTGAGAGGTTGTTCGCAACCAACTCGACTTCTTGTAGCCAACGAGAATCGTCATCAGAAATGCAGTGGTTGTTAATATGCTCAATACACTGATTGAGACTCTCAAGCTCAATACGCTTGGCGTCTCTTTGAGTTTGAATCGCCTCTCTTTGCTCACTGGGGCGAATAAAAAGTGTGTCTTTAGTCCAGTAGAAATACAGACTGTCCTCTGCAAGCATGTAAACGCACCAAGCATTCTGTGCTGAGTAATCATCAAAAATCCACTCAGTAATTTCTTTAAGGGCTAAGGACTCACTCTCAAATTCTTGCAACATATCCATTGCCCCAAGCGAACAATTGCCATGAATGGCTGCGTGTTCTGGGTGAATGTAGCGAAAATCCTTTTCACGCACTTTACGAGAGGTGCCGTCAGAAAATTGCAGATCGAATTTGTGAGTGGTGATTGCAGTAATTTTTGCTGGCTTGCCTTTGTAAGCAACCAGTGCGCCAACCGTTAGCAACTCTTAGTCCAAGTCGAGCGTTGCAATATAGGCAGTAGAATCTATCAGGCCATCGATAGAATCAGCACTAAATTTAATCAGCCAGCCAGCATCATAACAATCGCTGTTGACCAACTCTGGCTCATCATCAAGCGCTTCATTGATTTCAAGCACTTTAAGATCAACAGGTGCGTGCACATCACTTGCGGATTTAACCGACTCTACTACGCATAAACCATCTTGAGCGCTCACCGAATCGCCCAAAGCTGGCAACTCAACAAATACCAAATCACCAAGAGATTCTTGTGCGTAATCAGAAATACCTAAAGTATAGGTACCATCGCCATTGTCAAGTACCCATTCGTGGGTCTCGGCATATTGTCTATCGCCTCTAATTTCATTCATAAAATACTCCGAAATTTGTTAATTTACATTCAATTTGGAATGTAATTATACTGTGCTTGCCGACTCTTTAAAAGCGCTATTCAACTCGTAGACTCTTTTTCTTTGATGTGCTTACTCAAAATAACAACCGTTATCAAAATTAAGCCAAAAGTTAGGCCTATAGTACCAAATAATTTGAAGTTAACCCAAGCCTCTTCACTTTGTTGGGCGGCGATACATAACATTTCAACCGCTGTACTTACACAATCAAGATCGCCTAAATCAATCTTTGGATCAATTGTTGAGTGATCATATAAAGCTTTTCTTGCATCAAGCGCAACCCTTACAATAAATCCGTTAACAATGGCGATACCGATAAAACCTAAACCCCAAAACCAAGTGAGTTTTTCCCATGTGGATCGTGGCAATTGCAATTCTTTGCCAAGCATGCGTTCAATCAGTGTTTTTTTGCCAACCCACATACTACCAATCAGCGCCAAAGCGAATGCCACATACAGCACGCTGACCTTCCACATAACGAAGGCAGGGTCGCGCAATACCAACGTAACACCACCAAAAACCACCAACAAACCAAAAGTAATCAGGTGTGAATTTTCAAACTTACCTGTACTCCATCGAGTGTAAATCAATTGCGCAAAAGTGCCGGCAATCATGGCATAAATCGCAGGATAAAGTCCGTAAGTTTTGTAGATAACAAAAAATAGAATTATTGGACCAAAATCAAATAAAAACTTCATAAACAATCCTTAGAACAATAAATTTTGCCATCTTTTACAATAGCTTCTGACTCAGGAATATGAGTATCACAAGTCGAGCACGCAACCATCTTTTGACCGATTGTATTGTTTGGCTGATCACCTATTTTTGGCTGACGCATCTTTTTAAACAAAACAAAGCCGACCCAAACCAGCAACATGACTATGATTAATTGATACATTGACTCAAGTGAAAACGAAAAACCCAAATTTTACAGAAATAATACTCAACACTCCAGTAAAGCTTGGATTTCATTTCATCAATTTATTGGATTTAGAGGCCTTTTCTACAAAACAAAAAAACAAAAAATAGCTTTTCATAGTATATAATTCTCTGTTTTCTACCCCCATGCCCTGGTGGTGAAATTGGTAGACACACAGGACTTAAAATCCTGCGGCTTCACGGCCGTGCCGGTTCGATTCCGGCCCGAGGCACCAAATTGCAATACCACCCTTAATCTTCAAGCTTAACGCAATGGTTATTATCCACGGATGATATTCGTTTTATAATTTTCTCCTAGGTGCGCCAATACGGCATAATGCAACCTTGAAGTCTAGATCCT
>JBBWVS010000097.1:0-12322 GCA_050256335.1 Gammaproteobacteria bacterium
GTGATCAAAATGCTCTTCAAAATAATAATCCGCAAATTCTAAGCATTCTTTTGGGCCGTTTGACCAAAGATAGCGATACATACTACTATGAGCAATTTCACCGTTCTGATCTAGGCCAGTTCTCCAACTGTAATTCCATAAGCCACCCCAATTGGATTGTTTTTCAAAACAAACAACCTCGGGCACGTCGGCACCTTTATCTTTGGCCGATTTAAATGCTCTGAGTTGCGCAAGACCACTTGGTCCAGCACCGATTATTGCTACTTTTTTATTCATATTTTCTCCCATATTGCACAAATTCACATTAATTTACTTTTGTAATAAATTCTATATGCTTATGGTAATTACTTCTTCTCTTTACCCTCTATATTTAAAGGTAATTTATTTAGTTTTTTGAGTTTATTGCAAGCATTATCGTAATTTCTACAATCCTAACTAAGTATGCGTGCTTGACATGGTACTGGAATCAGTGCGTGTGGCTCTACCTAGTGCAAACATATACGGTTTTACAAATTTCTAAAGTAAACTCCGAATCTTACTCAACTAATACATGAAAGCAAAGGATGAGGTTTTACTCTAAAAGTTCAAAGGCACTGATTACGCTATCAGCAACATCGGCGATACGCTTATTTTTATCCATTGCCATTTTTCTAAGAGACTGGTACGCTTCATCTTCATTGATTTTTTTGTGCTTCATTAGCAAACCCTTAGCTTTTTCAACTGTTTTTCGCTCAGCCAATTGCGAACGTGTGGCATCCAGTTCATCTTTTAATGCTTGAAACTCTCTAAAGCGGGCAATAGCAACGTCGATAATAGGCTGTACACGATTTTCTTCTAGGCCATCGACGATATAGGCATTCACACCCGATTTAATCGCTGTACCTGCCATTTGATCCCCAGAGCTCTCTGTGAACATAACAATCGGTTTTGGCTTTGTCTTATTGACATCACGGAGATTGGCAAAGACGGCCTCATCCGGTATATCAGCATTAACAATCACCACATCGGCATGGGTTATTTCATTACTACTGGCGAGATTTTCACTATTCTCTAGTCGACAGATCACCTCATGGCCCTTGTCTTGCAGTGCACGACGAAGAATGGCCGAACGTCCCATATTCTCATCAACTAAAATAATTTTTAATGCTTCTGGATTCATTGTTGGGTTCATTCGAGTTTCATAAAATGCTAGTGGTGTAATATACCTCATTCGCACCAAAAAGTCCTTAGATTGGGGTTCTATATTTTAAAAAATGGGGGTATTACACCCCCATTTAATGCACTAACTTGGATTATTTTGTGACAAATTCTGGGTAGGCTTCCATGCCGCACTCAGTTATATCCACACCTGCGTCTTCCTCTTCTTCGCTGACGCGAATACCCATTGTCGCTTTAAGTGCTAACCAAACAACAACCGAAGCACCGAAAACCCATACAAAGATAGTTGCAGCGCCCATTAACTGACCGCCAAATGTTGCGCTTTCGTTGGTCAGTGGAACTGCAAGAAGACCCCATAACCCGACCGTTCCATGTACTGAAATCGCACCTACTGGATCATCAATTCTTAGCTTCCTATCTAGGATAACAATTGAGAAAACAACAATAAGTCCGCCAACCGCACCAATTAGTGTTGCTTCTAAGGCGCTTGGCGTATCTGGACCAGCAGTAATTGCTACTAATCCTGCTAAGGCGCCATTCAGCGCCATTGTTAGATCAGCTTTACCAAACCAAGATTTCGCTAACAACAGTGCCGCAATCACACCACCTGCAGCTGCTGCATTGGTATTGACAAATACCATCGCTACCGCGTCAGCACTTTCCTTACTAGCCATTGCCAATACCGAACCGCCATTAAAGCCAAACCATCCCATCCAGAGGATAAATGTACCCAAGGTTGCTAAAGGTAGGTTTGCACCTAACATTGGTCTGGAGTTTCCTTTATCGTCATACTTGCCTTTACGAGGACCCAATATCAGCACACCTGCAATCGCTGCAGAAGCGCCAGCCATATGCACAATGCCAGAACCGGCAAAGTCCAAAAAGCCAAAGTCATCACCTAGACTGAAGAGTCCAAATACATCTTGACCACCCCACGTCCATGCGCCTTCTAGGGGGTAAATAATGGTCGTAAAAATAACTGCAAAGATGAAAAATGAAAACAATTTCATTCGCTCAGCAACTGCACCAGAAACAATCGACATGGCCGTTGCTACAAATACCACTTGAAAATAGAAGTCTGAAGCGTTTGAATAAGTCTCACCCTCACCACTGATGCCATCTAAAAGCACGCCGCCGCCGTACATTAAATCATAGCCATAAATCATGTACATAGTACAAGCGATAGCAAATAAACCAATGTTCTTGGTTAGGATTTCAGCTGTATTCTTACTTCTAACTAAGCCAGCTTCCAACATGGAAAAGCCAGCCGCCATCCACATCACCAAAGCACCCATAACTAAAAAGTAAAAAGTGTCGATGGCATACTGTAATTCTAATATTTGATTTTCCATCACACCCTCCTACACTGCGTCAGGGCCAGTTTCACCCGTACGAATACGGATCACTTGCTCTAAACTTGAAACAAAAATCTTACCATCACCGATTGCACCGCCATTGACTTTGCAGCACGTAATAATCGTCTCAATGACCCGCTCAACTTGCTCATCTGTGATGGCAATTTCCAATTTTACTTTGGGTAAAAACTCGACCACAAACTCAGCACCGCGATAAAGCTCTGTATGGCCTTTTTGACGACCAAATCCTTTGACTTCAGTCGCGGTGATACCTGTGACACCAATTTCTGAGAGCCCCTCTCTGACGTTATCCAATCTTTTTGGCTGGATAATTACTGTTACCATTTTCATATTTTTCTCCTAACAGAGACCCTTGTACAAAGACCTCTAACAATAAAAACAAAAAAAGCCCGTTATCCACGACACGTAGTGGGACAACAGGCTTCTATACCAGGGATTCTCTACTTTGAGATAGACGAAAAAAAACGCTTATTTCAGCTTAAAAAATTAAACTTAAATAAACGCCATCGTTGAAAACAGCAACCCTCGTCGGCTACCATTAACGATAATTATACAGATGTATTCAACTCATAGTGAAAAATTTTCAATCTTTGACAAATAGTCGACCTCTTTCAAAATAACAACACCCTTTTCTTTGGCTGCATTGAGCTTAGTTACACCAACTTTCTCACCAATAATCAAAAAATCGGTAATGCTATTCACACTGGTTGTCACTTTAATGCCGAGCGACTTAGCTTGCTTTTGCAAATCGGCGCGTGGTCGACTCATCTTGCCAGTAAAAACAACTTTTTTGTTAAAAAATGGATGATCGAAATCTTCCATGTTGCTTTTTAATTGAGTTGTTTCTAACTGAAAACCAAATGCTCTCAAAGCTCGGTATTCCCCCTCAATCCCTTCTAAACCATCAATAATCAACTTGGCAGTTAGTTCAGCAAAGCCCTCCATGTCAACAATATCCTCAACAGATAAGTCAAATATTTCAGTAATAGGCTTGTGTTTTAATAGATTTTCACAGTTACCCATACCCAACCTTAAAACACCGAAAGCCGCTAAAAATCGCCAATCTTCGATACTTTCTTCTTTTGATCTTTTGAGTTGGTCAGTTAAGTTTTTTGACGTTTTATCACCAAAACCCATGGTTGTTAAGTCGCCGTGTGATAGTTGATAAATTTCACTTATTTTACGAATGTTATTTTCATAAAGCTTCTGTACTGTTGCAATACCAAAGCCATCGTTATTGGCCAATATTTTAAAAAAGTACGCCATTGTACCGATAATTTGATCGGGGCAATTGTCATGATTATGGCACATTAAAAAATCGGAGTCCCACGTCAATTCGCCTTGGCAGCTTGGGCATAATTCAGGTATCGATACTTCTGCCCTCTTTAAGACTTTGTTTATCTTGGGTATCACCAAACCACTACGTGTCAATTCAACAACACTGCCTGAACCGAGTCCTTGCTCCTTAACTAAACCATAATGATGGCCCGTGGCACGATAAATGGTGGCACCACTGAGTTGGGTAGGCTCTAATTCGGCTACAGGGGTGATCTTTCCTGTTCTACCAACCTGGGCTGTTACCGACAATACGCGCACTTGCGCCTTATCTTTATTTTCTTTGAAGGCGATTTGCCAACGATGAAATTTTCTATTCGAGCCCATATGAGTCTTCAATTGATCATTGGTGATCTCAAAAACAACACCGTCAACATCAAAATCAACGCCACTCTCAAGTTCGCTTACAATGCTCTGGAAATATGCGCTAAACGATTTGATGTCGCCAGACCAACAGGGTAGCTGAGAAAATGGCACAAAAAGAGCAGCCTTATCGACGATGGCCTGAGAGGTAAATTGGTCAAGCGCTTTTTCCTTAATTAAACTTGCTTGAAAATTTCTCGGGTACTCAAAATGCTGGCTTAAGTGTGATTCAAAGTAGCTTTTTTTAACAACAATTTCTCCTGGGCCTTGACCTCTCTCTGAATCATTGTAAACACTCAATCCGCGCTCAAACACTCGAGAAATATCACTACCCTTATTGCCATCACCCCTTGTATATAAGCGCTTACCATCATCATAGCCGGCAAAACCATCAAGCTTAGCAGTACCCTTGATTTGGATGGTCTCTAGCGGAAGACTGGTCTCTTGAGCGGCTTTATTTATTCTATCCAGCCATTTTTGCACTTCAACCCAAGTATAGGCTTTGTCCGTGGAAAGCATTCGTTCAGGAAGTTTTACTTTTTCTTCTGAAAAACCCTTACTCTCAGGCTCGGGGCGAGTTAACAAGGAATGGCCTGGTACTCGTTTTGACAACTCAGCCAAAAAAACAAAATCATAGTCTTGATCACTAACAATAGGACTGCCATCACGATAATACCGATTAGCAACAATGCAGAATTCGGCCAATTCATCGTTCGACAAATCACCCAATAAAAAACTTTGGTTTGCTATACTTTGAATTTTTTGATCAGTCAACATCGATTCGTTGTTGCGCTTATCCCTAAACAGCCTGAACAGCTAGAATTGATCGGCAAGCTCTTTAAAGAAAATGAAGCTGAAATCAATTGTCTTTTGTTCGTTCTGTTCACTCAGATCATTAAAAACCACTTGCGAGTGGCCCTCTTCCAACTGCTTAACAATAAGTTGAATAGAAATCGTTTCAGCGCTTTTGCCCATCAGTTTCGAGAAGAAGCTCCTGTCGTTTGTTCTAACAAGGTTAACGTAGTAACTCTGCTCAAATGCATCGCTATCTTCAATATTAACATCCAGTTCATCCAAAACCCAACCTAAATGTGCCCAAGCTTTAGGTGGATCGTACGGAAAAACAAGTGTTGCATAGCCTCTTTTGGTTTTATAAACCGAAACTGGCAATTTCTCAAAAATTGCAGTATCTTGTATTTTAGTGATGGCTACATCTTGATCACTACCGAGGAAAACCATTAGTCTGAGCAACATTTCTGTTTCTAGCTCTGCGTCTTTTGATCGTGATTGCCACAGGGTGGTTTCATCTATCACCACCTCTTCAATTGATGTCAGAGATAAGTACACCTCCGAGCTATTCGCATCTTCAGTGGCTTCAATTCGAATTCTGTATTTATCGGCAATGGGTAATGCGTATTTTGCCTTTAAGATATCTGAAAGCATAGCTCTAAAGCCACCAAGTGATGAATCAGGCACATCTGGATCGCTTTCAAGATACTCTGTCTCTATAATGCCGATGGCCTCATCTTCCTTCTTAATTTGAAACCCAAATGACTGTAAGAATTCTTTGGCTAATGGCCAGATATCACTTGGGGCCTTGTTAACCAACAACCACCTGCGATAGGCATCGCGCTTTACTTCTACATTAGCAACTTTGGCCAGCTGCATGTCGGCAGTACCTGTACCTGTGAGCTGGTTAGAACTACTGGCGAAATCACCTTGCGACTCAGGATTGGTTAAATCTGGCGGAATAATAAGGTCGGTGATCTCACCCTCTACTTCCTGATAGTTAATAACACGAGTACCCAGTACTTCTTCATCATCTGAGCTGGAAAATGATGAACAACCTGTTAAAACTAAAGCTGACAATAAAACAACTACGCAGTTGGTGTAATTCATAGTAAATTAAGTTTTTGTAAATCTTCCCCTAGTATAGCTTGACACTCTTCGGACAACACGGTTAATGGTAAGCGAATACCCTCACCACATTTGCCCATTTTGTGCAACGCCCACTTCACTGGAATTGGGTTAGACTCGAGAAATAAATGATCGTGCAGTACGCTGATCGTCTCGTTAAGTGCTCTTGCCTCATCGGCTTTGCCAGCCATAGCCAATAAATAAACTTTTTGTAATTCAGCTGGCACAACATTTGCGCTAACCGAAATACCACCATGACCACCCAATAAAATAAACTCTACCGCTGTGGCATCATCGCCCGTTAACAGCAAAAAATCCTTAGGGCAACGCGCAACCAATTCTTTAATCACTGACAAGTCGCCAGTTGCATCCTTGATGCCAATAATATTGTCAACTTCAGCGAGGCGAACAGTGGTGTCAACCGACATATTAACCGCCGTTCTGCCTGGTACATTGTATAACAATTGAGCAATATCAACACTCTCAGCAATCAATTTATGGTGCTGGTACAAGCCTTCCTGAGTGGGCTTATTGTAATACGGCGTCACCAACAAACAAGCATCGGCGCCAATTCTTTTTGCTTCTCGAGTCAGTTCAATAGCCTCAGAAGTTGAGTTTGCACCAGTGCCGGCAATGACTGGAATTCTTCCTGCGGCATAGTTAATCGTATGCTCGACCACATGAATGTGCTCAGGCACTGCTACTGTCGCAGATTCGCCAGACGTTCCAACCGACACAATTGCGGTTGTACCCGCATCAACATGAAAATCAATTAAACCTTCCAATGCTGGATAATCAACAGAGCCATCATCGTGCATGGGTGTAATAATAGCAACGGTTGAGCCGTAGTAGGTACGTGGACTAGACATAAATAAAATAAATAAATGGGTTGGAGAAATTATATACGATTGAAGACTTCATAATCATTGATGCACTGGGCGAAAACAATGCTACTCGCTCATTAAATCGGGGCGCTTTAATTTTGTTTTTTCGATGGATTGTTGCAGGCGCCAAGCATCTATCTTAGCTTGATGCCCACTGAGCAATACCTCAGGCACGCTCTGTCCCTCAACTATTTCAGGGCGGGTGTAGTGAGGATGATCTAAGAGATTATTGGTAAACGAGTCTTTAAGAGACGACTCATTGCCCAGAACACCGGGTAAGCGCCGACTAATAGCATCAATCAACACCATCGCCGCCAGTTCGCCGCCACTGATAACATAATCACCAATAGAGACCTCCATATCCACATCATTCTCAATCACTCTCTCATCAACACCTTCATAGCGCCCACACAAAAAAGTAATAGAGTCCAACTCAGACAACTCTTCAACTAACTCCTGATTGAGCTTCCTTCCTTGAGGGGACAGGTAAATGACCTTCGTATTGGGCGAGTTTTTTTTGATTTTACTCAGGCAGTCGCGAATAGGTTTAACTTGCATTACCATGCCGCCGCCGCCGCCATAAGGCTTGTCGTCTATGTTTCTATATTGGTTATCACTAAAATCCCTTAGCTGCCAAGTCTTCATCGAAACAATGGATTTTTTAATTGCCCTTGCAATGACGCCTTCACCACTAATGGCAGAGAACATATCTGGAAAAAGAGTGATTACATTGAACTGCATGATGGATTGATTTATTGATTACTTAGACAAGAATATTTTTCAAAACTTGGCAATAAACAAGTGTCAAATTTTCCAAGTCATCCACAGAAACACATTCATTAATTTGATGAATGGTTGCATTTAGTGGACCCAATTCCACTACTTGGGTGTCCATTTGAGAAATAAAACGACCATCGGAGGTGCCGCCCGAAGTGGACAATTTTGTCTCAACACCATTAACAGTCATAATTGCATCAGCACAAGCACTAACCAAGGCCCCTTTTGGGGTTAAAAATGGAAAGCCAGAATGCTGCCATTCAATGTCGTAATCTAGGCGATGCTCATCTAAAATCTCAAGCACTCGATCTTTGATTTGCTCAAACGTGGTCTCTGTTGAATAACGAAAATTAAACACCACCTCAACCTCGCCCGGAATAACATTGGTCACCCCTGCGCCTGAGTGAATATTGGAAAATTGAAATGAAGTCGCTGGAAAATATTCGTTACCATTATCCCAAGCCTCATTACAAAGCGCATTTAACGCCGGCACAGCGAGGTGAATTGGGTTGTTGGCTAATTGTGGATAAGCAATATGTCCTTGCTTGCCTTTGATAGTCAAAAAGGCATTTAACGACCCCCTTCTGCCATTCTTTATCACGTCACCCAAAGTGTCTGTCGACGATGGCTCGCCGACTAAACAATAGTCCACTTTTTGATTGCTTTTCTGTAAATATTCAACCACTTTAACCGTGCCATTAATCGCTGGCCCCTCTTCATCAGAGGTAATTAAAAAACCAATCGTTCCGGGGTGATTTGGATTCTCAGTAACAAAGTTCTCAGTGGCAACCAACATAGAGGCTAACGAGCCCTTCATGTCGGCAGCACCACGACCGTAAAGCATACCGTCGATAATTGTTGGCTCAAACGGCTTTGTCTGCCACGCAGATTCGATACCAACTGGCACAACATCTGTGTGTCCTGCAAAAGCGAAAACTGGGCCAGACGAGCCGTGCGTTGCCCAAAAATTCTCCACCTCACCAAAAGGCAGCGAGTGGATAGTAAAGCCAACTTTTTCAAGGCGCTCAATCATTATTGACTGGCAACCCTTATCTTTAGGTGTTACCGAAGCCCTGCTGATTAAATCCTTTGCTAATTCTATTGTTTCACTCATTTTTTGAAAATTAATGTAAAAACCTTATTCTACCTGTAAATCCACTATTCGAGTCTCGCCAAGAGAAATGATGTCGCTTATTACTTCAATATCATCCGCTTGCTTCACAGCCATGCCAGTGCTTGAGATTCGTACAACAACAAGCACATCTGCTGACTCTGAAAGTTTGACTGATAGCGAGTCAGCATCGCTCAAATAGACAACACCATTAAAGTCTTTTAGCGGTATTTTTTTAATGGCGATTGGCATTGGTGAACCTGTCACTGCCTTAGCGTAAACCATTAAATAATCCTCATCCGATCGCAATGCCAATATTTCTTCAGCAATTGTAAGGTGAACAGTCAAGGTGAAATCATTCACTGATTCGAAATTTCGTAGGGTATTAAGGGCGCCCTCAATAACAACTCTATCTAGATGATCGCCCGGCAATAAATACAAAGCTTTTTGCCAAGATTGCTCCGCCAAAAGCAAATCGCCGTCATTCGCCGCAACAATACCCACCAAATAAAGCGCATGAACAGAATCGGGATCAACCTCAAGCGCCTGATCAATTAATGACTGCGGCACGCCCGAGAAATTACCTTCTTGGGTTGAAGCAATGACACTGGCATATTGCAGCAACATATCAATATCGTTTGGAATTAACGAGTAGGCCTTTTCAAATGATACTAAAGCCTTATCCGTATTGCCCAAATTAAACTCGGCCAAGCCCAACATTGACCACGCCTTGCCATTGTCTGGGTTGTCGTCTAGGTGCACTTTTAAAGACACTACACTCTGCTCCAAACTTAAATTTGGCGACATCTCAATAACAGCACTGGATCCTTGTTTTGGCGCTAATTGCGCATAGGTAAATACAGAGACAATAGCGATAATAACGCCGAGTGCAATCGCCCATTTCAGCGGGTTGATTACGACACCCCCACTAGAATTTTGGGACAACTCACTGGCAAGCGTGTGGGTGATTTCATCTTCCGCTTCTTGATATAAGGACTTACTAATCAAACCCTTTGTCACATCATCAGCCAATTCTTGTTTTTTTTGTTTGCCAATGGCCACATTTGAGGCATCATCACTGATGTTTACTTTTAATGGGCGATAGAGGAAATAGGCGACAAAACCACTGGAGGCTAAAATCAATAACAAGAATGGCCACTCAAAACTCATGATTTCACCTTTAATCGATAGCGCCTATCAAAGGCCGCAAGCAATGCGCCAAGTGCAATCATAATACCACCCAACCAAATCCAACGAACCAAGGGCTTATAGTAAATACGCATACTCCAATTACCATCACCAAGCGATTCTCCAAGGGCAACATACAAATCCCTTGTTAGAGATGGGTCAATTGCGGCTTCAGTCATTGGCATGCCGGTTTGATAAAGGCGTTTTTCGGGTGATAATTCAATAATGTCTTCGCCATCCACCACACTCACACTACCCTTGAAGCCTTGATAATTCTGTGCATTAAACTGTTCCACACCATTCAAGGTAAAGGCATAGCCTGCAATATTTTGAGGCTCACCAATGGTCATTTTCAAATCTCTCTCAACACCCAGTTGGGTGGTGACGGTTGCACCAAGAATAAAAACAGCAATGCCCAAATGAGCAATAATCATGCCTAGAAAGGCGGATGTTACTTTTGCTTTTGAGCGCAGCCTTTGAATAAGCAATGAAAGCGAATGGAAGGTGATCCACACAAACAAAGCAAAGGCAATTAAAACAAAAATATTGTCGGAAAGAAAAATGGCCACTAGCACCACGGCTGCAATAATCCCAAGCCAAACCAATCGAAAAATTGGCAAAAGCCGTGAAAACTGATCTTTTTTCCAACGTAAAAACGGCACCAACACCATTACAATAACACCAAGAATCATAATAGGCACAAAAACGGCATCAAAGTATGGTGCACCGACGGATATTTTGCCCAAATTAAGCGCGTCTAAAATAAGCGGATACAGCGTACCCAAAAGTACGCAAAACATTGCTGACACCAAGACAATATTATTAATCAACAAGCCTGTTTCTCGGGAAACGAGCGAAAATTTGTTGCTTTTTTGAATGAGCGCAGAGCGCCACGAATAAAGCACCAAAGAGCCACCAATAACAACAATCAAAAAGATCAGGATAAACAACCCTCTTGTCGGGTCTGTAGCAAATGCATGTACAGAGGTGAGTACACCAGAGCGCACTAAGAAAGTACCAAGCAAGCTTAGAGAAAATCCACCAATTGCAAGCAACACCGTCCATTGCCTAAAGGCGCCTCTTTTTTCACTAACGCTAAGAGAGTGAATTAATGCTGTTGCCACCAACCATGGCATAAAGGATGCGTTCTCAACGGGATCCCAAAACCACCAGCCTCCCCAACCGAGCTCGTAGTACGCCCACCAACTACCAAGGGTAATGCCAACGGTTAAAAATGCCCAAGCAACTAAAGCCCAAGGGCGCGTCCAACGAAGCCAAGTACTGTCCAGCTTTCCCCGAATGAGTGCAGATAAAACAAAAGCAAAAGGCACTGCCAAACCGACATAGCCCATATACAGCATCGGCGGATGAATCGCCAAACCAACATCTTGCAGTAAAGGATTAAGCTCTCGGCCTTCGATTGGCGTGATTGTCAGAAGCTCAAAAGGGTTTGAGGTAAAAAGCAAGAACAACAAAAATCCAACACTAACAAACCCAAGCACAATTAGGATTTGATTGACAACCTCACTGGGCACGCGTTTTGAAAAAATGCTAACCGCCACACTCCAGATGGACAGAACCAACACCCAAAGAAGTAGAGAGCCTTCATGAGCACCCCAAACCGCGGAAAATTTAAACAAAGTTGGCAGTTGTGTATTGGAGTTTTCAGCAACGTATTTCACCGAAAAATCATCCGTCAAAAACGCATTCATTAACACTGCAAAAGCGATCAGAACCAGAAAACACTGGCCCCAAATAAGCGGCTTAGCCAGTTGCGCTAAAGCAGCTTTATTCTGGTGGATGCCGATAGAGGGAACAACAACAAGTAGTATCGCAAAAACAAGCGATAACACCAGTGCAAAATGTCCAATTTCAATCAACATATTTTATTGTCGAATAAACCCAGTATTTTATCGAATCCACCACGATTAATGACAATATCACAGGATCGTTGAGTGACGTCACTACCAAGATATAAACGTCTAATATTGGCCAATAGCCTTGTCTGAAACCGAATGTGGAAGTTGAATTGCACAGATGAGCCCTGTGCCATAGCTAGGTCATTGCTATGAGAAATCAATGTATTCATTGGTGACCTAGATGTGTTTGATGGTGCGGAAGGAGAGACTCGAACTCTCACGTCTTGCGACACTGGAACCTAAATCCAGCGTGTCTACCAATTCCACCACTCCCGCGAAGAATGCAAATTATAC
>JBBWVS010000098.1:0-15852 GCA_050256335.1 Gammaproteobacteria bacterium
TAGTGAAGAGCATTTAACGTCAAAGACGATTTTGGCACCAGCGTTACGACTTAGAACATCTCTAGCGTAGAGAATCATTTGCCTATCCGCCCAAATGACATTGCCTTTGTTGTCAATGAGACCCAGTCTATCGCCATCACCATCAAAGGCAAAGCCCATATCGGCACCGCTTTCGAGAACCTCTTTGATAAGGTCTTGTAAATTTTCGAGTTTTGCAGGATCGGGGTGGTGATTCGGAAATCGACCATCCACCATGCAGAACAGTTTGCTAACTTTGACACCAAGCGCCTCGAACAGTTTTGGCGCAATATTGCCAGCCACGCCATTGCCACAATCGACAACAATGCTAAGCTCTTTATCGAGCTTGATATCAGATGTGATGGTGTTGATATAGTCTTCGTCGATATTGACAGACATTGAAGAGCCAGCACCCGATGCATAATCTTGGTTGATAATTCTGTTGTATAAATCTTGTATGCGATTTGATGAGAGTGTTTCGCCGGCAATCATGATTTTAAAGCCGTTGTATTCTGGCGGATTATGCGAACCAGTGATCATTACCCCAGAAGTGGCCCCTTTAGTATAGGTTGAAAAATACACCAGGGGCGTTGGCACCATACCCACGTCAATAACGTGGCATCCGCTCTCAATCAGTCCAGCTTTCAGTGAATCCATTAACATCATGCCGCTTAGACGCCCGTCTCTGCCAACGGCTACACCGCGTTCACCTTTATCAATAGACTCGCTACCAATCGCACGGCCGATGGCTCTAACCACGTCTGGTGTTAGTTCGTCTTCGACAATTCCGCGTATATCGTAAGCTTTAAAGATAGAATTTGAGACAACCATTGAATTTCTTGATAAAATGTGAAACGAAATTATATCCTTTTTTGATATATTTTTAAGCCGCTCCAAGTAGAAAATGCTTTAACCGAATGAAAGAAGACTTTGAAATTATTGAGATAAGACAAGACTGGATGCTGTTAAAAGCCCAGAGGCAGTCTGGTTGTCAAACTTGTGAGTCAAAAAGCACTTGCGGTACGGGTGTGCTCTCGGGTTTTTTTGCGGGCTTCTCACAATTTAAAAAACCTTTGCAACAAGGCGCCAAAAGGGGTGACGTGATTACCCTGGAAATTGCATCTTCTGAGTTGTTTTTTAGAGCCTTTCAATTGTACTTAATGCCGCTACTGTCGCTGTTTTTCGGTGCTTACTTCTCGACACTATTATTCCCTGCGAACGATATTATTCAGGCCTTGATGGGTATCGGTGCTTTTGCACTCAGTTTGATTTATTTAAAGGTTTACCTAAAGTAGACACTTTGGTCGTTTATTTGGCATAATACTCACTTTGTTACTTGAATTATAATCATAGTAGGTTGAACTGAATTATATGCTTGATAAAGATATTGACCCCCAAGAAACCACTGAGTGGTTAGAGGCATTCCACTCGGTAGCTCGCGTTGAAGGTGAGGATAGAGCCAAGTTTATTCTTAATCAATTAATGGACATGGCACACAGCGAGGGTATGGATTTGCCCGAAGGTGTGAATACTGCCTATCTCAACTCTATTTCCGTCGAGAAAGAGACCGAACTGGTGGTTAAGCATGAGATTGAGCACCGAATCAAGTCCATTATTCGCTGGAATGCGATGATTATGGTGGTTAGGGCAAACCAGGTTTCGTCCGAATTGGGTGGTCATATTGCTTCTTTTGCATCAAGTGCAACACTTTACGAAGTTGGATTTAATCATTTTTATCGTGGTAACGATGCTGATCAAGGTGCTGATTTAATCTTTTTCCAGGGCCATATTGCTCCGGGTATTTATTCACGTGCTTTTTTAGAGGGCCGAATTACTGAAGAGCAGCTGCTCAATTTCCGTCAAGAGGCAAATCATCCCGGATTGTCCTCTTATCCGCACCCGTGGTTAATGCCTGATTTCTGGCAATTCCCAACGGTGTCAATGGGCTTGGGTCCAATCATGGCGATTTACCAAGCACGCTTTATGAAGTACCTTCATCATCGTGAAATTATTAAAACCGACAAGCGTACTGTTTGGACTTATATTGGCGATGGTGAAACCGATGAGCCGGAATCTTTGGGCGCTATTTCTTTGGCGGGTAGAGAGAAATTAGACAACCTTATTTTCGTTATTAATTGCAATCTGCAACGCTTAGACGGCCCTGTTCGAGGCAATGGCAAAATTATTCAAGAACTAGAGGCAATGTTTCGCGGTGCTGGCTGGAACGTTATCAAGGTAATTTGGGGTAGGGATTGGGACGCATTGTTAGCCAAAGACACTTCTGGTTTGCTAAAGAAGCGCATGGAAGAGGTTGTTGATGGTCAATATCAGGCCTATAAAGCCAAAGACGGCGCTTATGTGCGTAAATATTTTTTTGGTGCGTACCCAGAATTATTAGAGCTGGTCGCACACTTAAGTGATGATCAAATTTTTGCACTGACGCGTGGCGGGCATGATCCAAACAAAATGTACCAAGCCTATAAAAGAGCAAAAGAGCATGTTGGCCAACCTACGGTTATTTTGGCTAAAACCGTCAAAGGCTACGGCATGGGTGAGGCTGGTGAGGGAAAAAATACCACCCACTCTCAAAAGAAACTCGGCGTTGAGGCTTTGACTCGTTTTGCTAAAAGGTTTGATATCCCTGTTACTGAAGAAGATGCAAGGCAGTTAAATTTTTACAAGCCTGCGGATGATAGTGAAGAAATTATCTATCTCAAAGAGAGACGAAAAGCTTTGGGCGGATTTCTACCACTAAGAAGCTTTGAACTTGAAAAAATTAAGACACCCGATATCAGTGTTTTTGATGTCTTGTTGAAGTCATCGGGCGAGAAAGAGCTTTCAAGCACAAAGGCGTTTGTTCGTTTCTTAACTTTACTGGTTCGTGATAAACAATTGGGGCCAAGGGTTGTACCAATCGTACCAGATGAGGCGAGAACTTTTGGCATGGAGGGTTTGTTTAGACAAATGGGTATTTATTCATCCTCTGGGCAATTATATGAGCCTGAGGATTCTGAAACGGTAATGTGGTACAAGGAAGACATTAAAGGTCAAGTGTTACAAGAAGGCATCAATGAGGCGGGCGCGATTTCAGATTGGATTGCTGCTGCCACCTCTTATGCATCGCATAATGTCACCATGATTCCATTTTATATTTATTATTCTAAATTCGGCTTTCAGCGAGTGGGTGATTTGGCGTGGGCCGCTGGCGACATGCAAGCAAAAGGCTTTTTATTGGGAGGCACCGCAGGGCGAACAACACTTGCTGGCGAGGGTCTTCAGCATCAAGATGGCGATTCACTGATTATTGCCAACACTATTCCGAATTGCATCTCTTACGATCCAACTTATGCCTATGAACTTGTGGTTATTCTTTGTGATGGCATGAACCGCATGTATGAAAAGATGGAAAATATCTTCTACTATATTACTTTGATGAATGAGGCTTATACCCACCCCGCAATGCCTAAAGGTGTTGAAGAAGGCATTATCAAAGGCATGTACCCACTAAAGGTTGTGGGTAAGGGTAAAAATGAAGTGCAGTTATTAGGCAGTGGAACAATTTTGAGAGAAGTTGAAAAAGCCGCTGAAATTCTCGATAAAGAGTGGGGTGTTAAATCCTCCATATGGAGTGTCCCCAGCTTTAATGAATTAACGCGTGAAGCGCAAAAAGTGGATCGAGACAATCGATTTAATATTGACGGCGATCAGCAGGTGCCTTACGTTACTCAGTGTTTAAAAGGGACAAAAGGACCAGTGATTGCTGCAACGGACTACATTCGTAATTATGCCGAGCAAATTCGAAAATATGTGCCAGTGCGTTATGAAGTTTTAGGAACGGATGGCTTTGGTCGCTCAGACACAAGGAGTGAGTTAAGGGTCTTTTTTGAAGTGAGCGCTAACTATATTGCTTTTGCTGTGTTAAGAGCCTTGGTTGATGAGGGTTCTCTAGAGAGTAAAATATTAGCTGATGCAGTTCAACAATTAGGCATCGACACAAACAAGCCAAACCCAATGTACACCTAGGGAATAGAATGAATACACAGCAATATTTAGAGCAAATTAAGTCGGGCGGAGAGATGAAATTTTCAGACTTTACTGACTTAATTGACAACGAGTACGAATTTCTGCCAACCGCCTTTACAAATGGCGATTTAGCCAATAAAGAAGATGAAAATCAAGATTCTGCCAAGGTGTTTTGCTTTGGATTAATACACGAACTTAGCGAGTATGAGGTTCTCAGGTGTTTTTCTGAGCATTATCAAAGCGTACTTGACTCTCTTGCAGGCGGCACTTCACATCTCAATATTCGAAATTTTATGCGCAGAGGTTGGAGGGGTGTTTCAATAAACGCTGAGGCGTTAACAAAAAAAGTAAACGCTTAATAATGAGGTGGCCTGTCATCACTGATAATGTCTTGAGCGGCTTGAGTGCCGTCTGAATTGGCAACTTTTTCATTTAACTCTTTCACATGCTTACTAAGCTTATCAATGGTTTCGCTTTGGCGAAAAACAACCATATTAAGCTCGTCTAGCATATGTTGTAGATGGGCTATTTTTTCTTCCAGTGTTATTAGTTTTTCTTCGGACATAATGAAACCTTTGTATCATATTAAGATTGAGGTAAAAAAGCCACCTTGCGGTGGCTTTTTATTTGTCTTACTTGTCGATCAATGCTTTACGTGAAAGCTTGATTCTACCACGATCGAGACCAAGGACTTTAACCTCGATTTCTTGACCTTCTTTAAGGTAGTCTTCAACATTTTCAACACGTTCGTGAGCGATTTCAGAGACGTGAAGTAAGCCGTCCTGGTTAGGCATGATAGTCACAAAAGCGCCAAACTCTACAATCTTGGCAACTTTGCCCATGTAGACTTTATTCACTTCAGGTACTGCAGTCACGTCTTTAACCATTTGTACGGCTTTCTCGAAGCTCTCGTCATCGTTAGCGAAAACGTTTACGTTACCATCGTCATCAACATCGATACTTGCGCCAGACTGAGAAATGATGCCACGAATTGTTTCTCCACCTTTGCCGATTAGATCGCGAATCTTGTCCGTTGGAATCTTAATTACTTTTGTCTTGGGTGCATTCTTCGAAGCAGTGCTTGGCTCAGAGATTACTTGGTTCATTTGACCAAGAATGTCAAGTCTTGCAACTTTGGCTTGCTTAAGAGCAATTTCCATGATGTCTTTCGTGATACCTTGAATTTTAATGTCCATTTGCAGGGCGTTAATACCACGTGCAGTACCAGCAACTTTAAAGTCCATGTCGCCAAGGTGATCTTCGTCACCCAGGATGTCCGTAAGAATAGTAAAGCGACTTTCGTCTTTAACAAGACCCATCGCAATACCAGCAACCGGTGCTTTAATTGGAACACCTGCGTCCATAAGTGCAAGTGATGCACCACAAACACTTGCCATAGAGCTAGAGCCGTTAGATTCGGTAATTTCAGAAACCACACGAATTGTGTATGGGTACTCTTCGATGCTAGGTAGGCAAGCGGCAATACCGCGGCGTGCAAGACGACCATGACCAACTTCACGACGCTTAACACCCATTACACGACCTGTCTCACCAACACAGTAAGGAGGGAAGTTGTAATGAAGCATGAAGTGGTCTTCGATACGATCGTTTGTTTCAAGTTTTTCAATAAGTTGTGCATCACGCTTAGAGCCTAATGTTGTTACAACCAAAGCCTGCGTTTCACCGCGAGTGAATAATGCAGAACCGTGCGTGTTGTTAAGTACACCAGTTTCAATAGCAAGCTCACGAACAGTGTCACTGTCACGACCGTCAATACGCGGCTCACCAGCAAGGATGCGTTCACGAACTGTTGATTTTTCAACCTTCTTAATGTAGTCTTTAACTTCGTCCGCGCTAGGTGCGTCTTCTGCATCAGTGCTAAGCGCTGTAACAGCGGCTTCTTTAACTTCAGCCATCATCGCTTGACGTTCCATTTTGTCAACGGTTGTGTAGGCCTTAGAAATTTGCTCACCAAATTGAGATTGAATCGCTGAAAGTAGCGCTTCGTTCGTTGCAGGGGCAACCCATTCGCGTGGTGAAACACCGACTTCTGCTGCAAATTCAGCAACACTGTCAATAACTACTTGGAATTGCTCGTGGGCAAACATAACTGCGCCAAGCATAATTTCTTCAGAAAGCTCACTGGCTTCTGATTCAACCATTAATACAGCGTCTTTTGTGCCAGCAACAACCATGTCAAGATCCGAAGTTGCAAGATCTGAGTATGTTGGGTTGATGATGTAGTTACCGTCTTGGTAGCCAACACGTGCAGCACCAATCGGACCGCTGAACGGTACACCAGAAATAGCCAATGCAGCTGATGTGCCAAGCATTGCTAAAATATCTGGGTCAACATTCTTGTTTGCAGAAATCACCTGAATCATGACTTGAACTTCGTTCATGTAACCATTAGGGAATAGTGGGCGAATAGGGCGGTCAATCAGGCGAGAAGTTAGGGTTTCTTTCTCACTTGGGCGGCCTTCACGCTTTAAAAAACCACCTGGGATTTTTCCTGCTGCGTAAGTTTTTTCGATGTAATCTACAGATAGCGGGAAAAAGCTTTGTCCTGATTTGGCTTCTTTAGCACCAACAACACTTACTAATACCTGTGTGTCGTCCATGCTAGCAAGTACTGCACCGTGTGCTTGACGTGCGATTCTACCTGTTTCGAATGTAATTGTGCTGTTGCCAAATGCAAAGCTTTTTTGAACGATGTTCATGTCCATATTAAGAGTCTCCAATAAATAAAAAGTGTTTTATGGATTACGCAATAAGCTTTATATCAAGCACACCCGAGGGAGAGTGTGCTTGAGATAAAACTTACCTAAACACATAAAACTCCGTAGATTATCCCCTATATCATATCTATATATATGCTAATTAATGCTCTGCGTGTTACTATTGTTGAGCTTCTTGTGTTTGGTTTCGACTAGCTTAAACAGTGCAAATGAGCATAGGCTCGCAGGCTTTCTAGCTGTTTGATTTTGAAGCTTGTAATATTGCTTTATGCGTTAATCGAATACGGACCATATCGGCTATTTGAAAATGATTTTATATACTTATTTAAGTTGGTATCTAATACTAATTAGCTCATGATAATCAAGTAAACTAAGGCGTTATATGCGCTAATATAGGGCTGCAATGTTTTGTTGAGGTATTGTTTTCACAGCCCATGGATAGGGGTTGTTACAATTGTCAGTATTTATTCAGCTTGACTGGCTTTACTTTTTTTGATAACTTAAAACTTATGTCAGTTATATCTTTTCCACCCTCAAAATTTAGTCTGTCTGAAGCGCGCCAAATAGCCAAAAATTGTTACGGTTTTGAAGCTTCAGTTAAAGCCTTGGATAGTGAGCGAGATCAGAATTTTTATTTAAAACGTGAAGATGGCAGAGAATTTGTATTAAAGATTTCAAATCCGGCAGAGGATGTCGAACTCATTAAGTTACAAGTCGCTAGTTTGCGGCATATTGCCAACTTTGATTCCTCCATACAAGTACCAGGTACCATTCAGACTACAGGTGGTAAATTTATTAGCCGGCATAATGGCTGTTTAATTCGCCTACAATCTTTTTTACCAGGGCACTTTATAAAGGACATCGAGAATCCTGAGCCTTTCTTATTAGAAGAATTTGGCGCGTTTCTGGGTAAGTTGGATGTTGCTTTTCGAGAGTTTGATTATCCGGATTTAAAGCGTCAATGGATATGGGATGTTAGAAATATTGACTTTTTGAAAAGTCATTTAGACTATATTGAGAGTGAGTCTGATAAAGCTGTAGTGCGTCATTTTATTGCAAATTATCAGTTAAACATTGTACCCAATGAAAAATATTTACGCACCCAGTATGTTCATAATGACGGCAATGATTACAATGTTCTTCTAAATGACAGTGGCCACATATCTGGCGTTATTGATTTTGGTGATATGGCTCATACTTTTTTAGCAAGCGAATTAGCGGTAGCCATCACTTATCTTATTCTAGAAGAGGCAGACCCTGAGACGAAGATCAAGTCGGTTGTGCAGGGCTTTCAATCAGTTTATCCGTTAAGAGACGAAGAAATTGAGTCACTCATTCATCTTGTTTGTGTACGTGCGTGTTTTAGCGTGGTAACGGCGAACTACCGAAAAAAACTATTTCCTGAAAACAAGTATATTTCTGTTACCGAGCCCTACGCATGGACATTTTTGAAAAATTTTGCTGACAAAGAATTAAATAATTTTAAAATATATTAAGTAAGTGAAATCCAAAAAATATACACTGGAGTTAAGAAAAAAACACCTGGGTACGTCGCTCTCTCTGGCTTATTCCGAGCCACTAAAAATACTCAGGGGAAAGGGGCAATATTTGTATGATGAAAAAGGCAAGGAGTATCTAGATTGTGTTAATAATATCAGTCATGTTGGGCATTGTCATCCTGCTGTTATCCAAGCCGCTCACCAGCAGAATCAGCTTTTAAATACTAACACTCGCTACCTGCATGATAATATTGTTGAGTTGGCTGAGAAGCTTTGCAGCAAATTACCCAAACCCTTGTCTGTATGTCATTTTGTAAATTCGGGTAGTGAGGCGAACGAGCTGGCTTTAAGAATGGCCAGAGAATATACGGGTAATGAAAGCACAATTGTCCTAGATCACGCCTACCACGGAAACACTGCCTCTCTAATCAATATCAGTCCTTATAAATTTAATGGCAAGGGTGGACAGGGAAAGCCAAAACATGTTGAAGTTGTTCCGATGCCAGACTTATTCAGAGGTGAATTTAATAACCCCAAAACGGCGGGGAAACAATATGTTCAGGCGATTCAGGAGGCGGTTAATAAGCAAGGTGGAGGTTCAACCTTTATTGCTGAATCGATGTTGGGTTGTGGTGGACAAATCCTGTTACCGAATGATTTTTTAGCGGAGTCGTATAAACGTGTCAGAGCATCCTCTGGAATTTGTATTAGTGATGAGGTTCAGGTGGGTTTGGGTAGAGTGGGTTCTGCCTATTGGGGGTTTGAGACACAAGAAGTCATCCCGGACATCGTCACAATTGGCAAGCCGCTGGGTAACGGCCATCCTATAGCAGCTGTTGTGACCACAGCTGAAATAGCAAGCTTCTTTAATAATGGTATGGAGTATTTTAATTCTTTTGGTGGT
Source organism: Gammaproteobacteria bacterium (assembly GCA_050256335.1). Taxonomy (GTDB): domain Bacteria; phylum Pseudomonadota; class Gammaproteobacteria; order PS1; family Pseudothioglobaceae; genus Pseudothioglobus. Next base: position 9,183 of record JBBWVS010000098.1, read on the forward strand.
AACCCAGTTTCTTGCGCAATTGGACTCTCTGTTCTCAATGTAATCGAACAGGAAGAGTTGCAGCAGAATGCACTCAATGTAGGAAATTACTTGCTCTCAGAGTTGTGCTTATTAAAAGATAAATTTTCATTGATTGGGGATGTTCGAGGCACTGGATTATTTATTGGGATTGAATTGGTTGAAGACAGAACAACCCTAAAACCGGCAACAGAAAAGGCAAAGCTGATTGTTGATAAAATGAAAGAACTTGGCATACTTCTCAGTACTGATGGGCCACATAATAATGTTATTAAAATTAAACCTCCTTTGGTCTTTACTCAGGACAATGCAAAGTTGTTGGTGGATTCCTTGTCAAAGTTATTAGCTTGCCTGTTTTAGTTAAAGAGCTTTATTGCGTTTTGTGCTTTAATCAACATCAATAGGTGCCTAAATTATTAATTTTATTACTGATAACAGGCGATCAACATCGGCTTCGTCGTTATATATATGGGGCGAAATACGTAATCCCAAACTCCTGCAATCCACGGTAATGTTATTGTCTTGAAGTGCACGGAGTACTGCGTCTTGTTGTTTATCAAAATTTAGAATAATAGTACCACTGCGTTGGTGAGGTTCTATTGGCGAAATAAGTTTATCGAGAAACTCACCGGCAATTAGATTCATTAATTGCTGATTGTGGTCTCTGATTTCTTGAGATCCGATTTTTGCAAAGTAGTCAATGCTGTGCTTTGCAATGACATACGGCGCAATTGAAGGTGTTCCACCCCAGAATTTTAGGGCTGAATTGTGGAAGCGAAAATCGTGAATGTCAAACTCAAAAGGATTGTCGTGGCTAAACCAACCTACATCTTTAGGTTGACACATTTGTAAATGATCTGGGTTAATCCACAAATAAGCAGCGCCTGGTCCGCCACATAACCACTTGACGCTAGAACCAATCATAAAGTCTGGTTTAAGGGTCTTTAAATCCAATGGTACGATACCCGCAGATTGCGCAATATCAATTAGGGTTAATATTCCTCTTGATCTGGCCATGGGAATGATGTCACTGAGTGGCGCTAGTTGGCCGCTATTGGAATAAGCATGACTAACCAACACCAAGTGAACATCATTATTTAAGTATTCATCCCATACGTTGGCGCAACTCATGTCTAAGTGTGTTGGGATAAATCTCAATTCACAGCTTTTTGGTAATGCGTTTTGCAAGGCAAATCCGATGCTAGGAAAGTCGTTCTCACTCAATAAAACCACACAGTTTTTTGCATGTAACTTATCCAAAGACATGATAATTTTGCTTAGGCTGCTAGACAAGTTAACTTGTGGACAAAACTCCGATTGCTTGGCGTTAAATAGCTTTGCTAGGGCGTCAGTGAATTTATCAATAACGCCAAGCCAGTTTTCCCAAGGCTCTTCGTTAGAACACTCCCAGGGTGAGAAAAAATTCTTGGAAAAATCTTGCTGGGCGGTTTTTAAAGGCCTTCCAACAGAGTGATTGAGTAAGTAAATACCCTTGGATAGTACAAAGTCATTTTTATACATGTGCTGATCCTTTATCGGTTGGATGCAAGTATGCCTCCAGTGTTTGAATGTCATCAAAACGTGTTCGAAGATCGCTGCGTTTAACTGCAGCGCGTCTGTCTCTTAATTTTTCAAGTCCCCCGAGCAAGACCGTAAGCGGAGGTCCGCTTGCAGTGATCTTATCAAGATGCGATTCGTTTAATGATTCTGCAGGTTTGGTAATGTATTTTTCCACAAGCTGGTTATGGTGCTGAATGGCGGTCTCTCCGTGCATTTGACAAACCTTTAGGAACATCGCTAAATTTTTTTGATACCATTTCTCTTCCACGTCCGATTGGGCTTCCAAGAAATCATCCATAATGCTCGTTCTTCGCATGCAGTCACGCAAAATACTCTGGTCTTCCGGCATCATGTAGAGAAATTTATCGACCAGCATTTGTGAGTAAGAGGGCTCATTGGCAAAGCACAATCCCAACAATATATCAATGACATTGATACCGGCAAAATCTCCCGCATTGGCACCACGATATACTTGCAAGCCAACTCGGTAAGGCTTGTAGTAAGGACGCACACAGTAGAAAAAATCATCAGCATTTAACTTTTCAAACAACACGGCATTCGAGTCTATTACGTCCTTCAGTGCCTGTTTAGCAATGACCAATAAGTCATAAGTGATGGGGTGCGAAATACCCAATGATTGAGTTTTTAGCAAAGCATCAGCCGCTCGTTTATAAGCTAGAATTCCTTTGGTGTTGTAATCAATAAATAATTGTTCTGCAGGCAAATTGGTAAAACGCTTGTAAGTGCCGTTAAGTGCTTTATTGTGAGTGGTTAAGTGCGCAGTGGCAAAGCGTGGAGTGACGCCAATGGAGGCGCCAATATGCATAGCCAGTCCAGAGGCCTCTGTCAGTGGAGAAACGGTCTCTCTTGATGGTTCGGTTATCTCGTGTCTGCGACATGCGGCCATATAAAGGCCAACATTTCCCAGTAAATCAAATGCGTGATCAAAGCCTTCGTCGGTGTTTCCCTCTGATAACAGTGTGCTGATTATTTCTCTGCCTTCGCTTTCAAGTTGCTGTTTCAGCTCTTCACCGACAGAGTCGACGTTGGCGCGATCGTCTTGCGACATATAAAGCTTTTCAAGTTCAGAATTAAGCTCGACAAAACGTGTTCTTATCCAGTGGTCAAACGTGCGAGTATTATGAGTCATAGTTATTAGTTTTCTTTGATTATTGCTGCGCATATTATCAGGGTTGCTAAAGTGTAAATCGTCAAAATTCTCGCTATATTGATATAAAATTAGTTAATTACACTAATAATATGTATATTATTATTGAATACATTCAAATAAAGGATAAAGACAGTGGATATTCGTATGGACGGTAAAGATTTAAGCATTTTGTCAATCTTGCAAAGCAAGGGAAGGATTGCTATTTCGGAATTGGCAAATCGGCTAAATATGTCTGACACGCCTTGCTTAAGGCGCGTTAAAAAACTTGAACAAATGGGTGTGATTAGTGGCTATTCAGCTCAAGTTAATCCTCAAGCTGTGGGTCTCAATGCCTTGGTATATGTTTTTGTCCGATTAACTGAAAACTCTAATGACAATGCCGATGTTTTTGAAAAGGCAATGAGTAATTTAGAGCAGGTTTTAGAGTGCTCAGTGATTACCGGTGCGCACGATTATTTGCTGAAAATTATTGCCAGTGACTTGCTCAGTTACGAAAGTTTTGTGAAAAAATCTTTGGGCAGTTTAAAGTGCATTGCCAGCATTGAGTCAACTGTGGTGCTAAAGCAAACTTTTTCAAAGAGTGTTTTGCCGTTAAAGCAAAACTAAGAGCGAAGCCTACGAATAAGGGCAAGTATCTGTAAGCGCGAAGCCAGCAGATAGTTGTTCGAATCGTGGTCATTAACTTTGAGTCTGCGTGTGTTGCAAAAGTCAATAATGACATCTTTGTCGATATTGTTACAGTCGAGTGCCTCACCATTGATGTAGCAATTAATGTCATCGCCTAATAATTGATAGGCAACTCGACAACACGGTTGTAGCTCGTATATTGCTTCGAGCTCAAGCGGTTCGAGTTCAGCGTAAGCACTAATTTCATTCATGTTTTTCTCGTCCATTGGGTCAAGCTTTGTAACGAACTCGCCAAAAAAGTCATTGGGCAACTCAACACCTTCTAAAAATGATTGAGCTTGAATCAAAGCCGCCTCAGGAATCAGTGCGGTTGACTCGTCTTCTTTCCACTCAGGGTCTTGGTAATAAGTGGTATTTTCAACCGTGTCACCAACATCCATCACCAATAGCATTTCCTGGTGAGAATAGGAGCGATAGCCGATGGAGAGCGTCATGCAGTCGTCATCAAGACTGACGCCGTGATGGGCAACTTTAGGTGGCACGTAAACCACGTCGCCCGGCTCGGCGTCCCAAACAACTTCAGCCTCAAATTTCTTCATTATTCTGAGTGGGGCGTCATCTTGATAGTTATCAAGCGTGCAATTCTCAGTGCTAATATGCCAGCGGCGCTTGCCACTGCCTTGCAGCAAAAAGACATCGTAAAAATCAAAATGCGGGCCGACACTACCACCTTTAGCTGCATATGAGATCATCACGTCGTCAAAACGCCAGCGCGGGATAAAATCAAAATGATTGACCAAATGGTAAACCTCATCGACGTAGCGGTCAACACCTTGGACAAGTAAGGTCCAATTATCGTCAGGCAAATCAGCAAAAGCTTCTTCGGCAAAAGCGCCGTTGGATAGGTGCCAATCATTGTTATCAGTTGAGCCCGTGATAATTCTTGATTCGAATTCCGCTTCACAGGCAAGGCCGGCCAACTCATCGGGTGACAGAGGTGAAATGAAATTTGGTAGCGCTTGTTTGATTAACAGAGGCTTTTTCTGCCAGTAGTCTCGCAGAAATTCTTGCTGTGAAATTTTCCCAAAATGAATCATTGGTAAGTCGCATGAATTGTTTTAGTTACACGGTCGTTGGCTGGCATGGTTTAGAACCTGAATATCAATCCAAATGTAATCATACACACTAATTGCAATCAAATATAAATACGCATTTGAATTAGCAAGCGCAATATATTTTGAGACAATGGTATGATTGAGAGGAGTAATTAACAGCTATTTAAAACCTAGTGAGGATTTAACGATGAAAGGAAGTTGTTTGTGCGGTGGTGTGGTCTATGAGATTGACCCACCTTTTAAGATTTTTCAATATTGTCACTGTTCACGCTGCCGCAAATTTACAGGCAGTGCACACGCTGCCAATCTATTTGTGCCACCCAGTCAATTTCGTTGGCTTAAAGGTAAAGAGCAACTGGGGAGGTTTGAACATCCAGAGGCAAAATACTTTGCAACGGGTTTTTGCAAAAATTGCGGATCATCAATGCCTTGGGCGGTTAAAGGCGGTGTAAATATCGTTGTGCCTGCTGGAACACTGGACGAGGATCCAGAGATTAAACCACAACAAAGTATCTTTTGGGATTCCCGTGCGTGCTGGTTTGAGGAAAATCAAGATTTAGTAAAGTTCGAGGGAACTGGTTAAAAGGGCAAAAAAATAAGTAAATAGGTGTAGAAAATAACAATGAAGATATCAGGTAAAAAAGCACTCGTTTTTGGCGGGACGTCTGGCATTGGCCTTGCCACTGCAAAACAACTTGCGGCGTTAGGAGCCAAAGTCGTTTCAATCAGTCGCCACCCACAAAAAGCTGGGGATAAGTTAAAGGGTATTTCGCTGCAAAAGTGTGATGTTCGTGATCGAGAGGCATTAGCAAAACTATTTCAAGGGCACGCACCTTTTGACATATTGGTGAGCACTGCACCCGGTGGAACAAGATCTCTTGGTCCTTTTCTAGAAATGGATATGGATGGTTATCAGACCTCTTTTGATAAATTATGGGGTTATGCGAATGTTGTGCGTTTTGGCGCGCAGTATATGAGCAAAGAGGGGGCTATCGTGCTCGTTAGCGGAGCGCCAGCACGAAGACCTAAAGCTGGGCAAGTGTCATTAGCCTCAGTTGGTGCGGCAGTTGAGACAATGGTTAGAACAGTTGCGTCTGAATTAGCACCGCGGCGTATTAATGTAGTCTCTCCTGGGATTATCGATACACCGATGGTTTCCATTGAAGGAAAAGAGCGAGAGACATTATTTAAAGAACGAACTAGCGACCACATAATCCCACGTGCTGGAACTGCAGAAGAGGTGTCACAGGGTATTTTATTTGCAATTCAGAACGATTTTGTCACTGGCACAACCATTGATGTGGATGGCGGCTGGTTACTTTCTTAAGGAATGTTGACACAATCATCTTAATGTCCATTTTTGTTAACTAAAATAACAACCTTATTCACTGTGTAATCTTAAGAGTAATCATGAAAAAAACATTCAAATTAACACATCCAAAAATCAAACCCGCAAGGCTTGTTGAAGCGGTCAGACGTGATGTGAAAAAATACCTAAAAAGAGAGGGTAGAAAAGCCCTTCCTGAGGGTGTTGATTATTGGGACTTTGATTGCAAATACGGCCCAACTGAAGAGAGGGCGGAAGTTATTCATACGGCCGAACTTAGTAAATGCATTGGTGAAGCTGAGGCGGAAGGCTTAGAATCGTTTTATTTGGAAATACTGGCCAAGCCGGGTTACAGAACCAAAAAACCTACGGAGCCTGATTTTGAAGAGTAATTCATAACTCTTTTAGCCATTACGCTTTTAATATTTAATAAATGACAGGTTTTCTTTCTGGCTTCGTATTGGGATTAAGTTTGATTTTGGCAATTGGTGCGCAAAATGCCTTTATTCTTAAACAGGGCTTAAAACAACAACACGTCTTTATCTTGTGCTTAATTTGTGCAATTTCTGATGCTGTGCTCATTATTATTGGCGTATTTGGCTTTTCTCTTGCTATCAATATTTTGCCTGAAGTGGAATCTTTTGCTCGATATGCAGGTGCTATTTTCCTTTTAGTCTACGGTGCTCGAAGTTTTTACTTTGCTTTTAATAGCAATGATGCATTGAAAGAAAGTGAGGTATCTAAAACTTCACTTGCGCCAGCTGTATTGGCATGCCTCGCGTTTACATGGTTAAACCCTCATGTGTATTTAGACACGCTTTTTCTGCTCGGCTCTGTTTCTACTCAATACCT
>JBBWVS010000099.1:0-25720 GCA_050256335.1 Gammaproteobacteria bacterium
GCCGCTGGCCACTTAGCGCTTGAAAAAAACGCGCGTGCCAAAATTATCTACGTACCGTTAATGGATTTTGTTAGAAACATCACCACCAGCCTACGTCACAACACCATTGAAAACGTCAAGTTATTTTATCAGTCTGCCGACTTATTACTGGTTGATGACATCCACCTTATCGCCGGCAAAGACAAATCTCAAGAAGAATTTTTTCATATTTTCAACTTTCTCTTTAGCACCAAGAGACAAATTATCTTCACCTGTGATAAGCCACCTAAAAACATCAAAGACCTTGAAAACAGACTTAAAACACGCTTCTCTCAAGGCCTAAACCTGCAACTTGCGGCACCAGAGCTAGAAATGCGTGCAGCCATTTTATTGAAGAAGTCACAAAACCCACAAATTTCGTTAGCCCTCAGTGAAGATGTTGCGCTGTTTATCGCCAGTCACGTGACCTCCAATGTTCGTGACTTAGAGGGGGCCCTGTTAAAGCTTAAAGCCTTTGTTGATTTTTCTAAAATTGACCACGCTTTAATCTCTAAAGAGGTTGTGGAAAGTGCCTTAGGTGACCTAATCAGTCCAAAAAAACGCTTCATTGAAATCAATGAAATACAAAAAACAGTGAGTAAGTATTACGGTATTACCCTATCAGATTTAATTTCCAATTCTCGTAAACAACACTTAGTTAGAGCGAGACAAATGGCCATCTATATGTGTCACGAATTAACCAGCTTATCGCTTGCAAAAATTGGCCACAACTTCGGCAACCGAGACCACTCCACAGTGCTTTACTCCTGTGAAAAATTAAAGAAAATGATGGCAAGCAACGACGACACCCAAAACGATTTTAACAACCTTAAAATGAAACTTACTAACTTATAAACAAGATAAAACAAACTGCTCTGTTGATAACTTACAAAACAACCTATAATAAACACACCTTACCAACAAGTTAAAAACTTAAAGACCAAAATACCAACAAGTTACACACATGATAAGAGTTTGTTATTTATAAGAAAGTAACAATCATCAACAGACAAACAGGTTGCTAATAATAACAATAATTTTTTAATTAAACCGCTTATGAACACCGAACTCAGTGTAGAAGAATTATTAGATCCATTACAAACGGTGATTGGTGTTGTTGAGAAAAAGCAAACGCTACCTATTCTGTCTCATGTACTAATCCAACTTAAAGATAAGTTACTAACACTTACCACCACTGATATGGAGTTGGAAATCAGCGCCTCGAGAAAAATACAAAGTGATGCAGAGGTAAGCTTTACGATTTACGCAAAAGACTTAATTGATATCGTTAGAAAGCTACCAGAAAAGACAAAAATTCAATTTAAAATCGAACAAACCAAAATTTACCTAAACGCCAATAATAACACGTTTGAGCTTAACACCTTTAACCACCAAGACTTCCCCACTCTACCAAAAACACAAAATACAAGCACTATCAAAATCAAACAGGATGACCTTAAGGCTTTGATTGAAAATACCAGTTTTTCAATGGGTAATCAGGATATTCGCGCCTATTTAAACGGTCTTTATTTTGAACTTGATAAAAACTCATTAACCGTTGTTGCAACCGATGGCCATCGACTATCAATCGGCGAAGTTAAACAAAGCAATAAACTTGAGGAAAAAAGAACAGTTATCTTGCCAAGAAAAGCGGTTATTGAACTGACAAAACTGCTCAATAAAAGCAGTCAAAAAACAGCTGAAATCCACCTTTCTGATAATTATTTTTCGTTGGTTGACACCAATACAAAAATCATAAGCCGGCTGATCGATGGAAATTTCCCCAACTACAAAAAGGTTATTCCAACCGATTTTAGCAATACTGTTATTATCAACAGAATCGATTTTTTATCCAGTTTACAGCAGGCTTCAATTTTTGTTGAAGAGCGCACAAAAGGTGTTAAGTTAGTTTTTAGAGAGGGAAAGCTTAATATTTTTTCCCACTCTGAGCGAGGCCAAGCAAAAACTCAGTTAGATGTTAAAAACCAAGAAAAAGAAATTGAAATTGCTTTTAATATTCACTACTTAATCTCCATTCTTGAAAAGTTAACATCAAATGAAGTTAACATGGTTGTTCCTGGAGGCGAAAATCAATCTTGTATGATAAGTGCGCTTGAGGGTGAAAATTACCAGTATGTTGTCATGCCGATGCGCATCTAGTTTACTGTCTATCAATCATGGCAATTGTTGAGAAACTCCATGTTCACAGGTTTCGTAATTTATCAAATCAGTACCTAGAGCCCAATAAAAACATCAATCTTCTTTTGGGTAAAAACGCCCAAGGTAAAACCAATTTTATTGAGGCCTTATATTATCTAGGACACAACCGCTCATTTAAAACAAAAAAGATTAAAGACATCATACCTTTTGATAGCGATTTGTTACAGGTTGGCGCTATTATTGATAACGTTAGGGTTGTATTAAAAAAAACAAGCAGCCGATCCGATATTACGATTAACCAACAAAAAGCACAAAACAACAGCCAATTAAGTCAACTCTTGCCAACACAAATAATCTCTCCCGACCGGGGGTTTGTTGTTGGTGGCACACCCAAACTCAAAAGGTCTTACCTTGATTGGGGGGTGTTTCACATAAACCCAAACCTTTTAACAACCTATAAATCCTACAACAAAACACTTAAAAATATCAACCTGTTGCTTGCAAAAAACAACACAAAAGAGTTTGAGTATTGGTTGTCAAAACTTGCCCATTTATCACTTGATATTTCAAAGGCGAGACTTGAATATATTCAAGCTTTAAACAACACAATTAAAGAGACAGGCGAAGGTGAAAAAACCGATTTTTTTCAACAAGCTGGCGACCTGTCTATGGACTTTCAAAGTGGCTGGACAAGGGGTGTTGATCCGTTGAGTTATGATAGTGTATTTGATTATTTATCGTCAAACACCCAAACCTTTATTCGACTCAAACATTTGAACTGCGGCCCCCACAAGGCAAACATCGTATATTCGCTAAATGCTAAAATCGAAAACCATCTTTCTCGAGGAGAACAAAAAAAATTGTCCCTAGTTTATTGGATGATTCAAGTGTTGTTATTGGTTAAAAAAAACATTAACCCCGTGGTTTTAATCGATGATATTTCATCGGAATTGGATCAACATAAAATAAACCAAACCTTGCAATTCTTGTCGGCACTTGATGTACAAATATTTATCACCGATATTGGCAATACCCCCCTGAATTTTTCCGAAGAAAACATAAAAATATTTCAAATTAAAAACGGCATTATTAGCCAATAAGCTCTCTTGATTGGTGTTCCCAATAACACCGCATCCTGGCACAAGCAACGACAAAGAAAACGTCTAAAAAACACGTATGGATTAACGATAAACCACGACCTCATGGTATAATCAATTTATTTCTATTGAGCTCCTATGGCAGAAGAATATCAAGCCTCCAGCATCAAGGTCTTAAAGGGACTTGATGCGGTAAGAAAGCGTCCAGGTATGTACATTGGCGATACCGATGATGGTACCGGTTTACACCACATGGTTTTCGAAGTTGTTGATAACTCAATCGATGAGGCGTTAGCCGGCCATTGCTCAAAAATTTCAATCACTATTCACGAGGATGATTCCATATCCGTAACTGACGACGGTCGTGGTATTCCAGTGGGCATTCACCCAGAAGAAGGTATTTCTGCTGCTGAGGTTATTATGACCGTGCTTCACGCTGGTGGTAAATTTGACGACAACTCTTACAAGGTTTCAGGTGGTTTACACGGTGTTGGAGTTTCGGTTGTCAACGCCCTTTCTGAAAGTGTCCATTTAACTGTTTACAGGGACGGAGAGGTTCACGAACAAAGTTATGTTTTGGGTGTGCCAAACGCACCGATGGGGGCTACTGGAAAAACAGATAAAACCGGTACAACAATCCACTTCAAACCCAGCGAAGAAATCTTTGCTATAACCAAGTTTAAATACGAGACACTTGCCAACCGCATTCGTGAGTTATCATTCTTAAATTCCGGCGTCCACATTGAAATTCAAGAGATTAGCACGGGCCGCAAAGATGTGTTTTCTTATGAGGGTGGTATTACTGCATTTGTTGAGCATTTGAATAAGGCAAAAAACGCCATTCATAGTGACATCATAACCATCAGCACCGAAAAAGAAGGCATTGTTGTTGATGTTGCACTACAGTGGAGTGACTCATACCAAGAAAGTATTTATTGCTTTACCAACAACATTCCCCAAAGAGATGGTGGTGCGCATTTGGCGGGCTTTAGGGCCGCCCTTACGCGAACACTCAACAGTTTTATCGACAACTCCGGAATGGCAAAAAAAGAAAAATCGACCATTACCGGTGAAGACACTCGAGAAGGTTTAACCGCTATTCTTTCAATCAAAGTGCCAGACCCTAAGTTTTCCTCCCAAACCAAAGACAAGTTGGTTTCCTCAGAGGTGCGCGCACCCGTGGAATCATCGGTGAATGAAAAATTAGGCGAATACCTACTGGAGCACCCAACTGAAGCCAAAATAATCGTTGGCAAGATTTTGGATGCATCAAGAGCAAGAGATGCTGCAAGAAAAGCACGGGAAATGACTCGTCGCAAAGGTGCTCTAGATATTGCAGGATTGCCAGGAAAGTTAAGCGACTGCCAAACAAAAGACCCGGCGGAATCCGAACTGTTCCTTGTGGAGGGCGACTCTGCGGGTGGTTCAGCAAAACAAGGTCGAGACAGACGAACTCAGGCAATTTTGCCACTAAAAGGCAAAATTCTTAATGTTGAAAAAGCAAGATTTGAGAAAATGCTCTCCTCACAAGAGGTGGGCACACTTATCACCGCGCTTGGTTGTGGCATAGGTAAGGAGGAGTACAATATTGAAAAGTTGCGCTACCACAAGATTGTCATCATGACCGATGCTGATGTCGATGGCGCGCATATTAGGACCTTGCTATTAACCTTCTTTTATCGCTACCTCCCAGAATTGATTGAGAAAGGCTATCTTTTTATTGCCCAGCCACCACTATATAAAATCAAAAAAGGCAAGCAAGAGCGCTATCTTAAGGACGATAAAGAGCTAAATGATTACTTGTTGCAGGAGGCAATTAATGATGCACAGCTTTTTGCCAACAAAGACGCACCAGCGATCAGTGGTGTTGCGCTTGAATCAGCCGTTAAAAAGTATTATAAAGTGGTGGACATTGTCGAGAAGCTTAGTAAAAAATACAACTTAACTTTGCTAAGGGCGATTATTGGCATGGCAAAAACCAAAGACTTGTCGGACAACAAAGAAATGCAAGCTTGGTGCTCTGTTTTGCAGGACAAACTCAATGCTGCGGCGCCTATGTCGGAAACACACAGAGTTGTATTTGAGAATGGCGAGGTTCTATACTCGCAAGCAGTTTATGGGGTTGAGGTAGCAAACAACATTCTTAGTTCTAGGTTTTTCAACTCACCCGATGTTAAAGCGATTCAATCCTACTCTGAGGAGGTTGAAAGTATTCTAGATTCGACCTCATATGTAAAAAAAGGCAACAAAGAGGCGAAGGTTGTAAGTTTTAGCGAGGTACTTAAGTTTTTGTTGGATGAAGCCAAAAAAGGCCAAAGTTTTCAGCGCTACAAAGGTCTTGGTGAAATGAACCCAGATCAACTTTGGGACACAACAATGAACTCAGAGACCCGCACACTGTTGCGTGTCAAAATTGAGGATTCGATTGCTGCTGACGAGGTATTTTCAACTCTTATGGGTGACGAGGTAGAGCCAAGAAGAAACTTTATCGAAGAAAACGCCCTTAAGGTTGACAATCTAGACTTCTAACTCATTTCAATCGGGTTTGAATATATTTACCACTGCTTGTGCTGCTTATCAAAGATAATACAGGTAAGTAAATATAGAGAGCATTATGTCAAAAAAACATCCTGTTATTGCCATTACCGGCTCTTCTGGCGCGGGCACGTCCACTGTAAAAAGCGCTTTTCACCACATTTTTAGTCGTTTGAACGTCACCCCTATAATTATTGAGGGAGATAGTTTTCATCGTTACGATCGTATTGAGATGAATAAAGTTATGGCCAAAGAGGAGGCTAAAGGCAACAAATACTTTAGTCATTTTGGCCCCGATGCAAATCTCTTCGATGAAATCGAAAAAACATTCAAAACCTATGGTGAGAAAGGTGTTTGTCGGCGGCGTTATTATCTCCACAATGAAGAAGAGGCGGAGCCATTTGCCCAAGAGCCGGGTGAGTTTACCTCATGGCAAGAGATGGGTGAGGGTAGTGATTTGCTGTTTTACGAGGGCCTTCATGGTGGCGTCAAACACGGCGATATCGATGTTTCAAAATACGTCGACTTATTGATTGGTGTTGTGCCAGTGGTTAATTTGGAATGGATCCAAAAAATTCACCGAGACAAGGAGAAACGCGGCTATTCAGCTGAGGCGACGGTTGACACTATCCACAGAAGAATGTGGGACTATATTAACTTCATCACACCTCAATTTTCCAGAACAGACATCAACTTTCAGCGAGTGCCGATGGTTGACACGTCAAACCCTTTTATTGCTAGAGACATACCAACGCTTGACGAAAGTTTCGTGGTGGTTAGGTTTAAAGACCACAAGTTTTGCGATTTTCTCTATTTGCAAGATATGATTAAAGACTCATTTATGTCTCGTCCAAACACGCTGGTTGTTCCTGGCGGTAAGATGGGCTTTGTAATGGAGTTGATTCTACGCGAGCAGATTGCAAAAATGCTTGATAAATAAATTACTTGTGATGGTTGTTGTTATTTAATCACCACATTAACCAGTTTATTGGGAACTACTATCACTTTTACAAGGGTTTTTCCCTCGACAAATTTGACTACATTTTCTTCGCTTAAAGCCAAAGCTTCAACGGCCTGGTTGTCCATACCCACTGCTACCATGAGTTTGGCCCTTAATTTTCCATTCACTTGCACCACAATCTGTATCTCGTCTTGCACAAGTGCAGACTCATCAACCTCTGGCCACAAAACATCGATCATGGCGTCATCATGGCCTAGGCAGTGCCACAAGTAATGTGAAAGGTGAGGGGTGATTGGGTTGAGTGCTTTTAGCATGATTTCAATCGCCTCTTTTCGTACCGCCATACCTTGTTCTGAAACGTCGTCAAAACGCGATAGATTGTTGTTAAGTTCCATCAATGTCGCAATGGCGGTGTTAAACGAATGGCGCCTGCCAATATCATCACCCACTTTCTTGAGTGCTTGGTGCGTTTTGTGCCTAATGTCTTTTTGGTTTTTATCAAGCGAGGCAACATCCAGTTGGGCAACGCTGTGTGTTTCTGAATCACTGACAAAGAGGGCAACAAGACGATAAAATTTATTAACAAATCGATACGAACCCTCTAGGCCCGAGTCAGACCACTCTAGGTCTTGTGTTGGTGGTGCCGCGAATAGAATGAACAGTCGAACCGTGTCGGCACCGTATCGAGCAATCATTTCTTGCGGGTCAACGGTATTGCCCTTGGATTTACTCATCTTGGCGCCGTCTTTTAAAACCATGCCTTGGGTAAGTAAGTTGGTGAAGGGTTCGTCGCTTTTAACCAAACCCTCATCACGCATTAGTTTATTAAAAAATCTAGCATAAAGTAAATGCAAAATAGCGTGTTCCACGCCGCCAATGTATTGATCGACCGAGAGCCAGTAATCGGCACGCTCGTCCAACATTGTCTCGTTATTATTGGCACAGGCATAGCGCGCATAGTACCAAGAAGATTCAAAAAATGTATCAAAAGTGTCGGTCTCTCGCTCCGCCTCTCCGCCACATTTCGGACAGGTTGTTTGGTAGAATTCTGGCATTTTTTTAATGGGTGAGCCCACCCCATCAAAAGCCACATCTTCTGGTAGGATGACCGGTAAGTCCGACTCATGTACTGGCACTGAGCCACAGTGTTGGCAGTTTACAATTGGAATTGGACAGCCCCAATATCTTTGTCGAGAAACACCCCAGTCACGCAAGCGGTAGTTTGTTTGTTTTTGCCCCAAACCCTCACTGGAGAGCTTGTCGCTAATTGCCTCAAATGCACCATCAAAATCCATGCCATTAAACTCACTAGAATTGATTAAAACACCTTTTTCGACAAAAGCCTTCGTGCTTAGGTCTACATCAGCGCCATCGGGAGAGATAACACCCAGTATTGGAATGTTGTATTTTTTGGCAAAATCATAATCTCGTTCATCGTGTCCGGGCACACTCATGACAGCACCTGTGCCGTAACCCATTAAGACAAAGTTTGCTATCCAGATAGACACAGCTTCGCCCGTGATTGGGTGTGTGCACGTTAGACCAGAATCTACCCCTTTTTTCACCATGGTTTCCATCGCAGCTTCAGAGGTTTCTATGGTTTTGCATTCATCAAGAAAGGTTTGAATATTGGCGGCAGATTTACCAGCCTTAATGGCAAGCGGGTGTTCGGCTGCAACAGCTAGATAGGTAACACCCATCAAGGTGTCTGGGCGCGTTGTATAGACGCTGAGCGCCTCCGTTTCGTTTAGTTTAAAGTCAATCTTAAGGCCAACGGATTTTCCGATCCAGTTTTTTTGCATGGTTCGAACAGCTTCCGGCCATCCGTCCAATTTATCCAAACCAGTGAGCAGTTCTTCGGCATAATCGGTGATTTTCATAAACCACTGGGCGATTTCTTTCTTTTCAATCAGGGCGCCGGAGCGCCAGCCACGGCCGTCGATGACTTGTTCGTTGGCAAGCACGGTTTGATCTTCTGGGTCCCAGTTAACCAACGCTTTCTTTTTATACACCAAGCCTTTTTCGAACAGGCGAACAAACAACCATTGTTCCCAGCGGTAGTATTCTGGCGTGCAGGTGGCGAGCTCTCGAGACCAATCATAACCAAAGCCCAGCGCAACTAATTGCCCCTTCATATACTCAATATTTTCGTAAGTCCATGCAGCGGGAGGCACACTATTTTTTAACGCTGCATTTTCAGCCGGCAAACCAAAAGCATCCCAACCAATTGGCTGCAAGACGTTTTTCCCCAGCATTTTTTGGTATCTTGAAATAACATCACCAATGCTGTAGTTACGTACATGACCCATGTGGAGCTTGCCAGACGGATAAGGAAACATCGATAAACAATAAAATTTTTCCTTGTTTGGATCCTCGACAACCTTAAAAGATTGATTGTCAATCCAGTATTGTTGGGCGCTCGATTCGATTTGACTGGCGTTATATTCTTGCATAGTGAGAAACCGAATGTCGGCTGGTTAATTAAGTTTGAGTGTGCCAACCAATGCTTTCACATTGGCTAGGTTGTGTTCTTTGAGGTATTGACTGATGCCGTCGTTAATGATTGGGCAAAGTAGTGGGTCGTAGAAAAGCGCCGTGCCCAAGCCAATGGTTGTGGCGCCAGCAATAATAAACTCGAGTGCGTCATTCACTGTGGCAATACCACCTTGACCAATAATTGGTACATCGTATTTTTTACTAACTTGGTAGACTTGGTGTACTTTTAGTAGTGCAATCGGCTTAATCGATGGCCCAGAAACTCCGCCTTGGTTGTTGCCAATAACAGCCTTGCCAGTTTTGGTGTCAACCACCATCCCCATGAGTGTGTTGATTACGGCCAAGCCATCGGTTCCTGCATCAATGCAGTGTTGTGCGCTGTTGGCAATATCGGTTTGATTGGGGGATAGCTTGGTAATCAGTGGCTTTGAGGTATTTTTTCGACAAATATCAACCACTCGGTAAGACATGGACGGATCATTGCCAAAAGCCACACCGCCCTCTTTTACGTTCGGACACGAGATGTTGATTTCAATTGCGTCAATGTCGCTGTCGTCAAAACGTTTGGCAATTTCGCCGTATTCCTCTACCGAAGAACCGGAAATATTAATAATAAATTTTGTTTCGCTTTTATCAAGCGTTGGCATAATGTTGTTAATCACCGCGTCAGTGCCAGGGTTTTGCAAACCAATAGCGTTAATCATACCGCTTGGGGTTTCAATCACTCGATGCGGCTTATTGCCAAGGCGCGGCTCTAGTGTTGTGCCTTTAAGGCAGACCGCACCAGCATCAGCATTTGAAAACCCCTTGATGCGGGTGTACTCTTCACCAAAGCCAACACAGCCAGAAAGAAGCACGATTGGCGAGTTCAGTGTGAGACCACAAAAGTTTATTTTTAGATTGCTTTGCATGGGGGGTATTATACTTTTATGAATGGGTATTCATCGGTGAACTTCGGCTAAAATGCTGCCATGAACGGCATCTTTATAACTGGCAGCAATACAGAAGTTGGCAAAACCACCGTTGCCGTCGAAATCGTCCGACGATTAAGCGAAAGCCGCCAGGTAAAAGTAAGAAAACCAGTAGAGTCAGACTGCCCAATTGTTGATGATAAATTTACTCCAAGGGATGCAACAGCGCTATCCGAGGCTTGTGGTAATAGTGAGCCGCTTTCTACTGTTTGCCCCTATTGTTTTGAGTTGGAAGCCAGTGCAGAAAAAGCCAGCAATGAGGCCGGCAAAAGCCTAGGTCTAGAACAACTTGTTGCAGCATGCAAACAAAATATTGGCGACGACTTTGTTGTTGTTGAGGGCGCTGGTGGTTTTTACTCCCCAATAGCAGAAAAAGTACTAAACGCCGATTTGGCCACGGTACTGAACTTACCTTTGGTTGTGGTGGTGCGAGACGAGCTTGGTGCCATTTCGCAGGCGTTACTAACCATTGATGCAGCACACAGGCACAACCTGCGTGTTGCATGTGTGGTTCTTAATCGGATTGAGAGCAACGCATTATCAAACCTTGAGGCGCTTAAAGCCTACACAAAGACACCGTTGGTTGGGTTTTCGTTGACGGATTTGGATCGGTTTTGGGTCGATATTAAAGACTTAATCTAGCAGCGTAAGATTTGGCTTTTCATCCTTTTCGGGCGCACCTTCAGTTTTGGTATCGAAAAACATACCTTCACCATTTTCCTGGGCATAAATGGTAAGCACTGCATGACAAGGTACAAAAATTTCTTGTGACTGGCCACCAAATCTTGCTTTAAAGCTAACAGCCTCGTTTGTCATCAGTCGACCAACCGTTGCAGATGCAGATATATTGAGAACAATTTTCCCTTCTTTGGACAACCCTTCTGGCACGACCACACCTTGTATTTCACAATTAACAAGAATATGCGGCGTGAGATTGCCGTCCTCCATCCATTCGCAGTAAGCACGAATTAGATAGGGGACAACGTTAATCATCGGGGGGTTCTAATGGTTAAAGTCTTTCTCGCAAAAAGTAAGACCCTCTTGAAAGCCTTCTTTGTCGAAAAGTCTGGCGGCGTAATCAAGGATTGGCTTAGCTTTATCGCCCAACTTAATACCCAGAATACCGAGACGCCAAAGTACGGGCGCTAGACAGACATCAACCAAAGTCATTGTGTCACTTTTGAAGTATGGTTGATGAGCAAACAAAGGAATAAGCTCAATTAGGTTGCCGTTG
Source organism: Gammaproteobacteria bacterium (assembly GCA_050256335.1). Classification (GTDB taxonomy): domain Bacteria; phylum Pseudomonadota; class Gammaproteobacteria; order PS1; family Pseudothioglobaceae; genus Pseudothioglobus. Next base: position 11,473 of record JBBWVS010000099.1, read on the forward strand.
AGTGTTTTTCTTGCGGCGTCAGCTGCCTTTTTGTCACCATTGAGAATGGTGTCAACCAACTCATACCAACAACCCTCTGAACGAGTGAAGCGATAGACTAATAAGCGTTTTTCTGCTTTTTCGATTGGATCAACAGGAAGAAGTGGTGGGAACGGGAAGCGCTCGTCAAGGTATTCCGTAATTACCGATAGGTCATATAAAACCATGCCCCTGTCAAAAAGAGTTGGCATTGTTTGGCATGGGTTAAGCTCTAGCACCTCTTCAGGCATGTCGTCAAATGCAACTTCAATGACATCGCGCTCAATGGATTTGTGTGCCATGATAAAGCGGACTGCGTGGGATTCTAGTTCTTGCGTTGCAGAATAAAGGGTTGTTGAGGCTGGATTGGGTTTTGTTAGCATAATAGTATTTAGAAGGGTAAAGCAGCACCTTGTGAGGCGGCACTGCAAAATAGTAGGTTAAATTTTATCAGAAATTAATCTCTTTTGCGCCATATACCGTACTTGACGTCTTTCCAGTATTCTTTCTTTAATAGGTAAGACAGTACAAATAAAATGGCAAGGAAGAACAGAACTTTTTTTCCGAGGTCTATACGCACCAACTTAGCAGGCTCACCAACATAATCTAGAAAGTTGGTAATATCTCTGACGTCATTATCAAAGGCGTCTTCTGATTGGCCTTCTCTAAGCGACCAAAGCACGTCTGGCATTGAAGCGTTTACAAGCACGTGGTTATTCACGCCAAATAGTCGAGACTCGTCCGGGTAAAAGCCTTTTAGGTAGCTATAGATCCAGTCAGTACCTTTGGATCTTGAAACCAAAGACAAGTCTGGCGGTGTGCCGCCAAACCAATTCGCAGCGTCCTTTTCAGGCATGGCAGTAGTGATGTTTTCGCCAACTTTACTGCCTGCAAACATCAGGTTTTCTTCGATGTCTGCGTCGCTAAGACCTAAATCCGCACCGATGCGGTTATAGCGCATAAAACTAATAGCATGACAGCCCGAGCAGTAGTTCATAAAAAGCTTGGCGCCATTTTGTAGAGAAGCTGTGTCAGTAATATCGGTGTTAGCCTCTTCTAATTGCAGCTCTGGCGAGGCAAGAACGTTAAAAGAAAGCGCAATAGCCATGAATGATAGTTGTAGTTTGGTTAATGTTTTCATGGCTTACTCCGTCGTCCTCTCTGGCACTGGTTTGGTTTTGCCAATTGAGGTATACCAAGGCATTAGTATAAAGAAAGCAAAATAAAGTACGGTGAATAGTCTTGCCAAGAATGCGTTCAGCTCATTTACAGGCTGCATACCCAGCCAACCAAGCATGATAAAGCTAATGACAAAAATACCCAGCGCCCACTTGAATGGCGCACTACGATAGCGGATTGACTTAACAGGACTCCTGTCCAACCACGGAAGGGCAACCAAAATGACCAGCGCCGCACCCATGCCCAAAACACCCGGGAACTGCGAGCCAAACATTGGTGGAATTGCTCTTAGTACAGAATAGAACGGCGTTAAGTACCACAACGGCGCAATATGATCTGGCGTTTTCAGAGGGTTGGCTTCGATGAAGTTGGCATTTTCAAGGAAGTAGCCATTCATTGCCGGGGCGAAGAACACCACTGCACAGAAAATCATTAAGAAAGCAACAACACCCATAATATCTTTAACACTGTAGTAAGGATGAAACGGAATACCGTCTTTAGGGATGCCGTCTTTGTCTTTGTTTTGTTTAATCTCAATGCCGTCTGGATTGTTTGAGCCCACAGCGTGCAGTGCGACAATGTGTAAGAACACCAGTACCACCAAAATTAATGGCAGTGCCACAACGTGTAACGAGAAAAATCTATTAAGCGCAGGGTCGCCAACAGCGTAGTCACCCAAGATCCAAGATAATAAGTCTGGGCCAATAACCGGCACCGAACCAAATAAAGAGATAATTACTTGGGCGCCCCAGAAAGACATTTGGCCCCAAGGCAGCACGTAGCCCATAAAGGCTTCTGCCATTAAAGCGATGTAGAGCACCATGCCAAGAATCCAAATCAACTCTCTCGGTGCTTTGTATGATCCGTAAAGCAGGCCGCGATACATGTGTAAGTAAATCACCACAAAAAATGCCGAGGCACCTGTTGAGTGTAGGTAGCGCATGAGCCAACCCCATTCAACATCACGCATAATGTATTCAACAGAGGCAAATGCTTGGGCTGAATCCGGCTTAAAGTGCATGGTAAGGAAAATACCAGTAACTAATTGCATTACCAATACTAGCATGGCTAATGAGCCAAAAAAGTACCAGAAATTAAAGTTTCTTGGTGTGTAGTATTCGGCTAAATGCTCGTTCCAGACTTTAGTTAGGGGGAATCTTTGATCGATCCAACTTTGTTTGTTATTCATGATTTCTCCTTTATGTGGCTGGGTCTACACCGATACGGATAAGCGTATCAGAAACAAAATGATAGGGTGGAATCAGCAAGTTGGTCGGCGCAGGAACGCCTGCATAAACACGACCTGCAAGGTCAAATTTTGAGCCATGGCACGGACAATAAAAACCGCCTTTCCAGCTTTCACCACCCAAGTCGGCAGCGCCCGGTTCGGGTCTGTAAGTTGGCGAGCAGCCTAAGTGTGTACAAACCCCAACAATAACAGCGACTTCTTCACTGCCTTCAATAGTTCGGTGTGTGTTGTTAGCATAGGCTGGCTGTTGAGATTTTGAGTTGCCCGAGCCATTTGGATCGGCCAACAGCGCTTCAAGTTCTGGCGAGCTAAGTGCTGCGTTGGCCTTTGCGCCACGTCGGAAAATCCACACCGGCTTTTTGCGCCAAAGAACACGAACCAATTGGCCTGCTTCTAGTTTTGAAATATCGACATCAACAGGTGCGCCAGCAGCTTTTGCTCTTGCTGAAGGTTTCCATGAAGAGATAAACGGCCAGGCCACAAAGCCAACACCAACAGCGCCAACAACGCTTGTTGCCTGCGTTAAAAAACGCCTTTTCTTAAGGTCAATGGTTTGTTCTGACATAGGGGTTTTGCTCGATTTTTTAGTAAAAAACCGTCTAATTATAAAGTAAACGCCCTCCGATTTAAAGTAAAAAATTACACACTAGCCCCTTAAGCCTCTTTTTTATTCACTTTTATCAACAGCTTGGTTGTGTTTGAGAGTTCTTCTATTTGTTGAATAATACCCAGCAACACCGTCCGCTGCTTATTTGCTCGGTAGGCGATCGCCGAATTGGAGGCCATTAATGTCACGCTGTTGCCTTCCACTAAGCATAGGGATAGGCCTTTGAATTGTACATCTAACAACATTTGCAGTCGATCGTCCAGCCGGTTGTGTGTCTTGGCTTTCTTAAATAAATTACCAAGGCCGCCTGCTGGCGTAAAATTTGTTAGGTTTGTTGTGGGCTTATAGGCCATCTATGAGAAAATATGCATATTTTGTCGAATTTGTACGGTTACATGAGTATTATAAATAAAGTTATAGCGAAGGTTGTTGGCTCTCGCAATGAACGTCTAGTTAAAAAGTACGCCCAGCTTGTGGGTGAAATTAACGCTTTTGAGATCAAGCTTCAAATGCTTACGGATGAAGAGCTTGGCGTAAAAACCCAAGATTTTCGCGACAAGTTGGCTCAAGACATATCTTTAGACGATATTTTGCCAGAGGCGTTTGCTGTTGTCAGGGAAGCAAGCCAAAGAGTGTTAGGTATTCGCCATTACGACGTTCAGTTGATTGGTGGCATGGTTCTTAATCAAGGCTGTATTGCCGAAATGGGTACTGGCGAGGGAAAAACTCTGGTCGCAACATTACCAGCTTATTTAAACGCCCTTGCTGGTGAGGGTGTTCACATAGTGACAGTCAACGACTATCTAGCCACTCGAGACGCCGAGTGGATGGGCAAAATTTATAACTTTTTGGGCCTAACGGTCGGTACCGCCGTTTCTGGCATGACGCCTGAAGATAAGTTGGCCGCCTATGCCTGTGACATTACTTACGCCACAAACAACGAGCTTGGCTTTGACTATCTACGAGACAATATGGCTTTTTCAGTGGAGCAAAAAGCACAAAAAAAGCGTCATTACGCAATCATTGATGAAGTTGATTCCATTTTAATTGACGAAGCAAGAACGCCGCTGGTCATTTCTGGCCCAACAGAGGATTATGCCGCTGTTTATGTGGCCATTAATAAAATGACCACTCAGTTCACCGAGCAACTTGAAACGGGCGAAGGCAAAGAGGTTGTGGTTAATACGCCGGGAGATTTCACCCTTAACAAAAAACACAAGCAGGCGTATTTGACTGATGACGGTCACATTAAGGCAGAAGAGCTTCTTATTGGCGCAGGACTTCTGGCCGAAGGCTCCAGCCTGTATGATTCCGCCAATATTATGCTTATGCAGCACCTTCTTTCCGGGTTGCGCGCACATAATTTATATCATATTAATGATGAATACATTGTCAAAGATGACGAAGTAGTTATTGTCGACGAGTTCACTGGCAGAACAATGGAAGGTAGGCGTTGGTCGGAAGGCTTGCACCAGGCGCTTGAGGCCAAAGAAGGTGTTAGTATTAAAAGAGAAAACCAAACACTGGCCGGTATTACTTATCAAAATTTCTTTAGGTTGTATGAAAAACTATCAGGTATGACGGGCACAGCAGAGACTGAAGCGATGGAGTTGTTGGATATTTACGGCCTTGAGGTGGTTGTAGTGCCTTCCAATACCAAGTCTGCCCGAATCGACGAGTCGGATTTAATCTTTGGTACAACGCTTGAAAAACTTGACGCGATTGCCGCAGATGTTAAAAAATGCCAACAAGCGCAACAACCGGTTTTGGTTGGCACAAGTAGTATCGAAACCTCAGAGGTTATTTCTGCATTACTAAAGAAAAATAACATTGTTCACGAGGTGTTAAACGCCAAACAGCATCAGCGTGAAGCTGAAATTATTGCCAATGCAGGTGCGCCCGGGTCTGTGACAATCGCCACCAATATGGCCGGCAGGGGAACAGACATTGTGCTTGGCGGCAGACCGAAAGACGGCGATGAACAAACAGCCGAATGGCTTGATAAGCACGAGACAGTTATTAAGGCGGGCGGTTTGCACATTATTGGCACAGAGCGCAATGAATCTCGTCGTGTTGATAACCAACTAAGAGGGCGCTCGGCTCGACAGGGCGACATCGGCTCAACTCGATTTTATTTGTCGCTTGAAGACAGTCTAATGCAGATATTTGCCTCTGAAAAGACAGCCAGCATGATGAAAAAGCTTGGCATGAAAGAGGGTGAGGCATTAGAACACAGCTGGCTCAATAGGACTATTGAAAATGCCCAGCGCAAGGTTGAGGGCATGCACTACGACGCACGCAAGAACTTGCTTGAGTATGACGATGTAGCTAACAACCAGCGCAGGGTAATTTATGGGCTTAGAAATGAGCTGATGAATATCGACAATGTAAAAGAGCGCTTCATCGAAACCAGGGAGGAAGTGATTGGCGATTTATTTGGTCGTCATGTTTCAGCGACAATCGTAGAAGAGGATTGGGACGTTGATGGCTTGCAAAGCGCCCTAAAGTCAGACTTTGGTGTTGATATGCCTTTGCAAAAAACGATTGACGCCGGTCACGATGTTGACAAAATCCTAAAGATAATTCTAGATGCTTTGGTCGTATCTCACCAAATGAAAGAAGATGCGGTGGGTAGTGAGACGATGCGAACTTTTGAGAAAGCGGTTATGCTAAGAGCGCTGGATCATTTTTGGAAAGACCACTTGGCCGCAATGGACTACCTTAGAAAAAGTGTTAACTTACGCGGTTATGGACAAAAGAACCCTGTGCAAGAGTATAAGCGGGAGTCTTTCGAAATGTTCACTGCATTGCTTGAAACGATTAACATTGAAATGGTTAAGGCGCTTTGTCGCGTTAATGTTGAGCCGGCTAAAGTGAATCCAAACAACAGGCCGGTAGGCGCCGAAAAACCAGCAAAACCAGTGTCAGTCATGCAGCAGCCGAAGAGAGTTAAAAAGGTTGGTCGGAACGACCCGTGCCCATGTGGCTCTGGCAAAAAATTTAAACAATGTCACGGTTAGTGCACCAAGCAATCATTTCTTACTATTCGTGCTTTAGTTGAAATTAATGAAAAGCATTAGCATTATTAAGCCAGACGACTGGCATCTACATTTGCGCAGCGGCGACGCTATGCGCTCAGTTGTGGGCATGAGTGCGGCACAAATGGCCAGAGCAATTGTGATGCCAAACCTCACGCCACCGGTTAAAAGTGCGGCTCAGGCTCGCGCGTATCACGATGAAATCGTTAGCGCCTTGCCACAAGGCAGCGCCTTTAAGCCATTGATGGTTTTGTATCTTACGGATAACACCAGTGCTTTTGATATTCAAGAGGCGCTAGACTCGCCAGAGATTTATGCGGCAAAGCTTTATCCTGCTGGAGCGACAACCAATTCAGACAGTGGCGTTACCGATGTGGCGCATATTTACCCGGCACTCGAGGTCATGCAAAAAGCTGGTATGCCGCTGTTGTTGCACGGTGAGGTGACGGATCCAGAGGTTGACGTGTTTGACAGAGAGGCGGTATTTATTGAAACAATTTTGTCGCAAATTGTTAACGACTTTCCAGGGCTTAAAATTGTTCTTGAACACATCACTACAAAAGACGCGGTTGACTATGTGACCAGTGCTTCTGAGAATATAGGTGCGACGATTACGCCGCATCATTTGCTTGCCAATCGAAATCATATGTTGGTGGGTGGCATCAAGCCACATTATTACTGTTTGCCAGTACTTAAGCGCAAGCGTCCCCATCAAAACGCCCTACTTGGGGCGGCAACCTCTGAAAATCCAAAATTTTTCTTAGGCACAGATTCAGCGCCACACGATAAACACGCCAAAGAGTCGGCTTGTGGTTGTGCTGGTATTTTTAGTTCGTATGCTGCAATAGAGCTCTACGCAATGGCTTTTGATGGTGTGGGCGCGATAGATAAGCTTGAAGGTTTTTCCTCAAAATTCGGCCCTGATTTTTATGGCTTGTCTCAAAATTCAGAAACAATAACACTAGAAAAACAGTCTTGGACAGTGCCAGAAAGCTATGATTTTGCCGGTTCAGAAGTGCAACCCTTTCTCTCCGGTGAAGAAATTACGTGGCGTCTACAAGCTCAGAATAATTAAATCTTAAAAAAGTGTTTAGCGCTTTTGACGTCTTCAGCGATTTGTGTTTTTAACTCGTCAAAAGAAGCAAACTTCTTTTCCTCTCGTACGCGATTTTTAAAAACTACGGTGGCGTGTTCGCCATATACCTCTTGGTCAAAATCGAAAAGGAAAACCTCTAATAGGGTTTTTTCACCACCAACGGTTGGTCGTTTTCCAACGTTGCAAACGCCATAATAAGAGGTGTTGTTTATTTCAACCAGCACAGCAAAGACGCCCAATACTGGACTTAGGTTTCTACGAATGCCGATGTTAATTGTTGGAAAGCCGATAGTGCGACCTTGTTTAGCGCCATGGGCAATGAGGCCGCTAATAGAGTATGGCCTTCCAAGAAGTTGCTCGGCTTTGTCGAACTTCCCCAGCGCAAGACAGTTTCGTATCGCGGAGCTGCTCACACGCTGACCTTTTATTTGAATGTCGCCAAGCTTGTCGGCTGAAAAGCCGCCTAATTTTGCGTATTTCTGCAGAAGATCAAAGTCACCAAGACGATCCTTGCCAAAGCGAAAATCGTCTCCAATTAAGCAGTAGCGAGCGTTTAATTGATCCATTATGATTTCTTCGATGAAAGAATGCGCACTAGTGTCAGAGAAGGCCTTGTTAAAACGAATCAACAGGTGTTTATCAACGCCTAAAGACTCTAACAAAATGTGCTTGTCTCTAAAGTTGCTTAGGCAAGCTTTTGGGCGGCCAAAAAAAGTCTGTGGAGTAACGGAAAAAGAAATAACAACCGAAGGCACTCCCAGTTCTTTTGCTTTGTCTGTAAGGCGCCGAATTATTTCCTGGTGGCCAGAATGAACGCCATCAAAGTTGCCAATAGTGAGTACACAGCCATTGAGCTTTTTGAGGTTATGAAGGCCACGAATTAAATGCATGGGCTTATTTTACGCATAGGAAATCGAGCCAATTAAACGATTAAAGCTGTGAAAGTATTTTTTTGATGGGCGCCGGCACACCTTTGCTAAGTTTATCTGGATTTTCGTAGCCGCGCTTAAGGCCCGGCGAAGAAATCAAAACAGGCCTGATGAGCAGGTGGTAGTGGCTAAAGCTGTGCTTAAACTGGGGAAGGATTTTTTCAACCTTTGCCATGACGTTGTGTGACTTTATTGTTTTTGTGATGGCGGAATCGCTGTCGGCACACTCAATCAAGCTCCAGAGCCCGCCCCAGATTCCCTTGTCCGGTCTTTTGTTAAGAAAAACCCCGCCTTTTTCATTTTGCAAAATCAGCACCGCTATGGATTTGGTTGGTTTTAATTTTCTTGGTTTTTTGTGAGGGTATTGATTTTGTGTTTGCTGTAAATTGGCTTGGCAGTGCTTGCAAACAGGACAAGCGGCGCACTTTGGCTTGCTACGCGTGCAAACGGTTGCGCCTAGATCCATAATGGCCTGGGTGTATTTTGCACTGGCTTTGTTGGGGGTGTGAAAATCAGCCTCTTGCCACAGTGTTTTGAGCACCGATGCCTTGCTGTAGTGACCCTCTATTTGTCGGTAGCGACTGAGTACACGCTTAACATTACCGTCGAGAATGGGGTGGCGCTGTTTTGCGCCCAGCGAAAGAATGGCGCCAGCAGTGGACTCGCCAACACCGGGCAGACTTAATACGTCAGTGAACGTCAGAGGAAAATTGCCATTAAATTTTGTTAATATAATGCGAGCGCTTTTGTGGAGGTTTCTCGCTCGAGAGTAATAACCAAGCCCTGCCCACAGCGCCAACACTTCGTCAATATCGGCATTGGCTAGACCTCTTAGTGTTGGAAATCGTACAATAAAAGCGTTAAAGTAGCTAATAACCGTTGCTACTTGGGTTTGTTGGAGCATTACCTCCGACACCCAAATGTGATAAATGTTGCTCGGGCTTGATTGCCAAGGAAGGTTTTTTCTGCCACTGACTTCGAACCAGGCAAGCAAGTCTTTGGCGAGCGCACTCACCCCTTAAGGTTAAGAGGGTCTTGCGGGTTAATGCCGTCCATAAACGGTTTGTCAATATCTTCATGGGTGACCTGGTAAACGCAACCTATCCAGTTGTTGATAATGGCCGTTGTGCTGTCATGCCAAGTGTTGTCTAGCGTTTCAGCAACGAGAGACTCAGGAAAGTCTTTGATAGTCATTGCGCCTGAGGCTAGCTTGGTTTGGTACTCATTCAAAATGGCTTGGTTTTGCGCGCTCAAGTAGTTATCTGGCATTGGCGGATAATCGTCTCGCTCGCCGTTGAGATACAACACGACTTCGCGCTTGTATTCTTTTAACAAGCTTACGGTGTCGTATTCGGGATGGCCTTGAAAAAACACCAGTCTGAACAGGTCTGGACTGACCGCGAGGTGCACACCCTCAGCGCTTTTGGCTAAAACTTTCACACAGGCTTTTTTGAATTGCGCTTCAGAAATCTTATTAAAGCGTGAGTGCGGAATATCGAAACGAGTATTGACCCCACTGACCAGTGGGTGATGTCTGTCAACAAGGTAATGAGGGAACACCCCCCAGCACTTGGGGCTTATTGGCTGCCGTGTTTGGCCGTAGAGAAATCCCAGCACGGCGTGTGTTGCTAGGCAAGAGCATAAGGTTGAGGTAACGTTTTCATAAGACCATTCAACCACTTCTTTAAGCTGTTCGTAAAACGGCGCGAGCTGAAGATTTGGATGAGACACGTTGGCACCGGTAATGATGAGTGCATCCAAGCCAATGGCCTTGATTTCATCAAACGTTTTGTAATGTTTGCTCAGATGTTCCGATGCTTTTTCGCCGCGCTCAATGCTTGAGAGTGAAAAAGGGTGCACGTAGAACTGAGCAATTTCGTTTGAGTGACCAATGAGTCGAAAAAATTGGCGCTCGGTGGCTTCAAGTGCCGCATCGGGCATCATATTCAATAGGCCAATGTGTAATTCACGAATAACCTGGTGTTGAGCCCTGTCTTTAGAGAGGATGGTTTCGCCTTCATCTTTCAAGCGTTGAAATGAAGGTAGGTTGGAGTGAGCAATTAATGGCATATCAGTCTAGCGCTTCGGCAATTAAATTAAAGACATCGTCGGCAGTTTTGCATTGGTAGAGATCGTCGCTATTGATGGTATAACCGTATTGATCAGCAATTGCCTGATATTTAGGCAGGCGGTTGGCTACCAGTCTTGGAAACACCCAGCGAACAAAAGCATCTGGGCTTATTTGTGCCACGTAGCTAAGCTTGTTTTCATTAAGGTAGTCATTCAATGCAGAGTGCAAAAACTCGGTCTGATAATACATTGGCTTAGGGTGTTTTTGTGCACGCTCAATTAGCATTTTTTCGTTGGCGCTTGATGTCTTGATATAAAGAATCATTGTATGCTTGGCCAGTACTTGATAGGCGCCATTATCATCCAGTTCGCATAGACTACCACCAGCATCATTAATAAAATGATCAAAGCCTTGATTGAGCGCCTTCTCAATAAACGCTGGCACGTCATACATCGCTTTTGTTTCTGCGACCATAAAAAGAGCCTGTCGACGAACAAACTCGTCAATTGGCAGACCGCCCTCTTCGGGGTTGCCCGCTTTGCCTAAAAAAGCAGAAATTGGCTCTAGGTTATCAAAAGTAACCTGTGAGTTAACGCTAATCGAGTGATTGTTCAACAGTTTTTGCAGCCAAGGGTCTTTTTTCATCTTGAGCGAAATATTATCGACAATCTCATTTTTTAAATGCGTTGCGCCAATATGGTAGTCGCCAGAAAAATGAAACCAGTTGCCGGACTCCCCAATAAGTCTGGCCAGATGCGTCTTACCGACGCCCGACATCCCAAGCAGGGTTATGCGCTTGTTTTCTAGCGCCCTGAATTGTGCTTTGTCAAGCTTCATAAAAGACCGTCTTCCTTGAACATGATGCGAATGCCACGAATTGCTTGGCGCGTTCTTTGTTCGTTTTCAATTAAACAGATGCGCACATAATCATCGCCATAATCACCAAAGCCAATGCCCGGTGAAACGCCAACTTTTGCCCGCTTAAGTAGCTCTTTACAGAATTCTAGCGAACCCATGTGTCGATAGAATTCTGGAATTTTTGCCCAAACGAACATGGTTGCCTTAGGCGGAGTTATGTCCCAGCCGATATTTTGTAGCCCCTCGCACAGCACATCACGACGATGTTGGTACATATCGCGGATTTCGCCGACACACGTTTGGTCGCCTTCAAGCGCCTCAATAGCCGCAACCTGAATTGGGGTGAAGATGCCGTAGTCCAGATAGGACTTGATTTTTGCAAGTGCACTAACCAGTGTTGCGTTGCCGACCATAAAGCCAACACGCCAGCCGGGCATATTGTAACTTTTTGATAGCGAGAAGAATTCAACCGCAATGTCTTTTGCGCCCGGCACTTCAAAAATACTGGGCGCCTTGTAGCCGTCATAGACAATGTCGGCATAGGCTAAGTCTTGAATTACCCAGATTTCGTGCTCTTTCGCAACCTTAATAACACGCTCAAAAAACTCCAGCTCGACACATTCCGAAGTTGGATTGGAGGGGTAGTTTAAAACCAAAGCTTTGGGCTTTGGCCAAGTGTCTTTAATCGCCTTTTCAAGTTCTGAAAAAAAGTCATGGCCAGGTCCGCAGGGCACGCGACGAATGTCTGCTCCAGCAATAACAAAACCATACGGGTGAATCGGATAGGCTGGACTTGGCACCAATACCGTGTCGCCCCTGCCAACCATCGCTTGTGCCAGATTGGCAAGACCTTCTTTGGAGCCTAGGGTGACAATTGCTTCGGTTTCGGGATCAAGGTCGACATCATAGCGCTCTTTGTACCAATTGGTAATTGCACGCCTTAAACGCGGGATGCCGCGAGACATTGAATAGCGGTGAGTGTCGCTTCGTTGCGCAACCTCAACCAGCTTGTCGACAATGTGTTTTGGTGTTGGCTGGTCTGGATTGCCCATGCCAAAATCAATAATGTCTTCGCCTTTCGCCCTAGCCTTTGCTTTGAGCTCATTGGTAATCGCGAATACATAGGTAGGTAAGCGTTTAATTCGCGGAAAATCTTCGTTCATACAATCTTGTTTAATTAATGCAGGTTATCAAGTTGACAGAGTTACATGGTATGAGCCGAACTTTCTAATGTTAAGCACACCGTTCTCAAGCAATAAATACTGCCCTTTTATTCCGTTCAAAACGCCCGATATTACAGGTGTCTTGTCAAAGTTTAAGGAGTTAATCTTGCTGGGGTATTGTAGCACAGGGTAGTTAATATTAACGACGTCGTCATTAAGACGAGTAGCGCCAAGATCCTCTATTAATTCTGGGATTTCGGCTAACAAGGTGTTTTTGGCCTCGACCAAATCAATGCTCTCGGTTTCATTTTTTAGCATTTTGCGCCAATTCGTTTTGTCGCTAACGTGCGCTTTTAGTGCAACCTCTACCTGCCCTGACTCCAATCGAGTGCTTACCTCAAGTATGGGTATTGCTCCGATGGCCCCTTGATCAATCCAGCGACCGGGCATATTGGTTTTTCTGGTGATGCCGACTTTAAGGCCTGAGGAGTTGGCGAGGTAGATAATATGTGGCGCAAAACAGTGTGCCTCGCCCCATTCAGGTTCACGGCAAGTGCCAAGATGAAAATGACAAGTTTCTGGCCTCATAATGCATAGGTCGCATCTTGCTAGAGATCGCGCACAAGGAAAGCAAAAGCCTTGAGAGTAGCTTTTAGGGGTCACTCGAGAGCAGTTAGAGCACTGTATTGTCTGATTAAAGGTTAGCTCAATGTGTTGCCCAACAAGCGCATTCATCTCAACAATCTGGCTGTCAAAGGCAAGCTGATATTGTGCCGCATCGCCCAAAAGCGATGTTTCCATTTTTTCTATATGGCCGCTTAGGTGCATAAAATAGATTTAACTTCTTGGTACTTTGCCGCGGTTTTTTGCAAAATTTCGTCAGGCAGGGTTGGTGCTGGCGGTGTTTTCCCCCAGTCAAGGGTTTCTAGGTAGTCTCTAATAATTTGCTTGTCGTAGCTTTTTGGGTTGTGGCCAACTTGATAACTGTCTTTTGCCCAAAACCTTGATGAATCAGGTGTCAATACCTCGTCCATTAGCGTTAACTGTCCGGCTTCGTCGAGGCCAAATTCAAACTTGGTGTCGGCAATAATGACACCGCGAGCAAACGCATGCTCTGCAGCAAATTGATAAATTCTTAAACTGACTTCTTTCACTCGATTGGCCAGTTCCGATCCGAGCATGTTTTCGGTTTCTTCGAAAGAGATGTTGACATCGTGTTCGCCAACTGCTGCTTTAGAGGAGGGCGTATAAAGAGGTGAAGCCAGTTGTTGAGCCAGTTGCAGGTCGCTCGGTAGCTTAATATTGCAAACCGAGCCCGTGGCTTGGTACTCTTTCCAGCCGGAGCCAATCAAATAACCCCTGACAACCGCTTCAACCGCTATTGGACGGAGTTTTTTGACCACAATGGCGCGACCTTTAAGTTGCTCGGCTTCGTCCTTAGAAAGCACGTCTTCGAGGGCGATGCCCGTCAAATGGTTGGGAATAATGTGCTCGGTTTTGTCGAACCAATAATTAGCAACCGACGTTAAAACCGCACCTTTTTGTGGAATTGGTTGATCAAAAACCACGTCAAAGGCCGAAAGACGATCGGTGGTGACCATGAGCATTGTCGACTCATCAATAGCAAAAATATCTCTCACTTTTCCGCGGTGTAAGAGTGGCAGATCAATCGAGGCTTGAAGAAGTGCTTGCATAATGATTCATGTGAAACATAAAGCTTTTATTTTAATCGAATGCAGCTTTAATATCGCCCCGTTCAGATCGGAGAATAAACAAATAACGGTGTTATTTTATACCCAGTTGTGAGAGCAGGCTTTTGGCTTTGCTTTTAAAGCCGTTGAGAGCGTTGGTTGGGATGCTGAGTTGCTTTGGTAGCTTAACTTTTTCAGCGTCCTGATGAACGCCGTTAATACGAATTTCATAATGAAGGTGTGGCCCGGTTGCGAGCCCAGTGCTGCCCACGTAGCCGACCAGTTGCCCTTTTTTAATTTTTTGCCCTTTTTTTATCCCTTTGGCAAATCTGGACAGGTGAGCATAAAG
>JBBWVS010000100.1:0-1560 GCA_050256335.1 Gammaproteobacteria bacterium
TCAATTTCAATGTCATTGGCCAGTAGTGCTCGGCAAATACTCGTTCCTTTGTCCGCATTAATAACAACACCTTCTGGGCAAAACTCTTCGTTTGGCAAAATGATTATTTGTGGCACAACTGTACTCCCTACTTATTCGTTAAATTCTTCAACACTATGGCCTTGCATCACGCTCATAATGGATTTATTCATGCGCATTTCTACAAATTTTACGCTTTTGGCTTCAAGCAGCTCTACGCCGGCTTTAATTATAGTCACATCGTCTGAATTAACGACGGATTGTAATTGATCTCTAGCATCAAGAATCTGTGCAAGCATCGCTTCATCGAGTAACGATTTATCCATACTTAGTGCAGAATCAATCGCTTCAATCGTGCGCTCGGCGTCTATTTTTTGCTCGTGAAGCTGCCTTAATAAAACATCTTCTTGGGCAAAAATAATGGAGTCTTTCAGCATTTTTTCAACTTCAGAGTCGCTGAGGCCATAAGAGGGCTTCATGACAACTTCCGCTTTGACGCCTGTTGTTTTCTCGGAAGCATTAACAGACAAAAGACCGTCAGCATCCACTTGAAATTCAACCAGAATTCTGGCGCTGCCAGCCACCATTGGTGGAATGCCTTTGAGTTCAAATTTTCCAAGAGATCGGCAATCTTGAGTTAACTCGCGCTCGCCTTGATACACATGGATACTCATGCCGGTTTGGCCGTCTTTAAAAGTGGTGAATTCTTGTGCCCTAGAAATAGGAATGGTGGTGTTTCTGTGAATCACTTTTTCAACTAGGCCGCCCATGGTTTCTAAGCCCAATGAAAGCGGTAGTACATCTAAAAGCAAAAGATCGTCTTTATTTTTATTGCCAGCCAGAATATTGGCTTGAATCGCTGCACCTTTGGCAACCACTTCATCAGGGTTAATTGAGCACAGCACTTGTCTATCAAAAAGTACACCCACTTGCTCACGAATAATGGGCATACGCGTTGAGCCGCCCACCATCACCACATCTTTCACTTCTGAGATTTCAATTGATGCATCTCTTAGCGCTCTTTTGCTGAGCAATAAAGTTCTTTTTAGCAGAGGCATTGCCAATGTGTCGAAGTGTGTCCTAGAGATTTGATAAGGTCTGTCGTTAAAGATAAACTCTGCACTGTCTTGCGTCGTTAGTGTTTCCTTAGCTTGGCGCGAAAACAGTTTTAAATTTTGCATTTGAGCAGGCGAAAGTTCGTCCAATTCAAGTGTTTTTTTGCAATCATCAGCGATTAGCTGGTCAAAATCATCACCACCGAGATTTGAATCGCCACCGGTTGCCAGTACTTGAAAAACGCCTTTTTTAAAGCTTAAGATGGAGATGTCAAAAGTGCCGCCACCTAAATCGTATACAGCGTGAATACCTTCTTCGCCCGATTCCAAGCCATAGGCAATAGCCGCAGCTGTTGGCTCGTTTAACAACCGCAAAACATTAATGCCTGCCAAGGTCGCAGCGTCTTTTGTGGATTGTCTTTGGGCGTCATTAAAATAAGCTGGCACGGTAATTACTGCACCCACTAAATCACCCCCCAGTGCACTT
>JBBWVS010000101.1:0-22254 GCA_050256335.1 Gammaproteobacteria bacterium
TTAAAGACAATTAACTACATTTGGCAAACCGAAAGACAACATAAAAATGCCGAAGAAATCGCCCGCCAAGCAGGCGCTATGTACGATAAATTAGCAGGCTTTGTTGAAGAGATGGATAAGGTAGAAAAGCATTTAAACAAGGCCAAAGAAGTGCATTCTGATGCGCGCAAGAAACTCGCAACTGGCCCAGGTAATTTAATTGGCCGCGCAGAAAAGCTCAAAACATTTGGTGTGCAAACAAAAAAGGAAATTAGTGAATGAATATTTCATCGAGCTATGAAATAGCGACGGACGAACTTAAAGGAAAAGTTATCCTAGTGAGTGGCGCTAATCGTGGGTTTGGTTTGGCCATTACCAAGGATTTAGCAAAAGCCGGCGCTACGGTGATTATGCTCGGTAGAGATCTGGGCTCACTCGAACATGCCTACGACTCAGTAGTTGATGCAGGATTTGCAGAGCCTATTCTCTACCCGCTCGATTTAGAAGGAGCAACACCAGAACAATATCAGGAATTACAAGACAACGTTGAGCAGCAATTTGGTCGTCTTGATGGTCTTATTCATAATGCTGCTATTTTGGGTACGATGATGCCTATTGAGCAATACGACATCAAACTTTGGTATTCGACCGTTCAAATCAACCTCAACGCCCCTTTTATGTTGACGCAATTTTTGATTCCATTACTCAGCAAATCGGACGACGCTAGAGTGTTGTTTATCTCATCTAAGCTGGGCAGAGAGGCGAAAGCTTATTGGGGTGCTTACGCTGTGAGTAAGCATGCAATTGAGGGTTTTGCTAAAACGCTTTCTGAAGAGCTTGAAAAAACCAACATTAAGGTCAACACACTTGACCCGGGCAAAATGCAGACTGAGCTTCGGCGTGCAGCTTATCCTGCAGAAGATTCGAGCATCAACCCTTTGCCGAGTGATAAAAGCCCAGCGATTGTTGGATTGATGGGCTTAAATGGCGCGGATTTTCAAGGTCAACAATTGACACTCAAGGGTTAATTCTAGCGCTGTATCTGCAGTTAGTGTTTCACTCCCAAGCCTTACCTGGGAGTAGGTTATATTAACGCTGTAAGTCTGGCGTTAAGTGTGGGTGGATGGTTTTAAGGATTGCCTTATAAGCCTCACCATTGCCTGCCACAACATTGCCTGTTTCTAAGTATTGATCACGACCGGAGAAATCACCAATAAAGCCACCAGCTTCTTTAACCAAAAGAGCGCCTGCTGCCATATCCCAACTGCTTAGCCCGATTTCCCAGAAGCCGTCCATGCGTCCAGCAGCAACATAAGCCAAGTCAAGTGCGGCGGATCCGGCCCGTCGAATGCCAGCGGTCTGTAAGTGAATTGCCTTAAATGTGTCTAGATAGCAATCTAAATGCTGAGGATGCTTAAAAGGAAAACCTGTGCCAATCAAAGCATTTTCTAGACCGTTAGTTTTGGTGACGCGTATGCGTTCATCGTTTAAATAGGCGCCCTCACCCTTTGAGGCGTAGAACAATTCTTCTTTAAAAGGATCGTACACCACGGCGTGAGTGGCTACATTGTTCTCGTATAATGCAATCGAAATTGCATACTGAGGATAACCGTGAAGGTAATTGGTTGTACCGTCTAAAGGGTCAATAATCCATTGGTTTTCTTTATCTCCAAGAATTTCACCGCTCTCTTCAGCCAAAATAGAATGTTGTGGAAAGGCCTTTTTAATCTCGTCTATAATTGCACTTTCAGCAACTTTATCAATCTCTGAAACAAAGTCATTAGCTGCTTTGTTTTCAATAGTGAGTAGGTCGATTTGGTTGTGATACCTTAGGACAACATCACCAGCTGCACGGGCAGCTCGAACTGCAATATTAACGGTAGGATGCATAGTTAATGAGCCAACAAACGAAAGACACGAATTATACCTTGATGCCTTTTAACAAGGTAAGGATTGTCATGGTTAACACCACCGAGCCGGGCAATATCGGTGCCGGCGCCAGAGCGATGAAAAACATGGCTCTATCGCGCTTGTATTTGGTTAACCCTAGTAATTTCCCGTCAGCTGTTGCAACCGCAAGAGCTAGCGGCGCTGATAATCTTTTAGCTGAAGCAACAATATGCAACACTTTAGAAGAGGCCCTCGAAGGCGTGCATTTGGTGATCGGCGCTAGCGCAAGACAAAGATCAATGAAATGGCGTCAACTGGATGTTGTGGATAGCTGTACGGAAATTCAAAAAACACTTGAACACGATGGCCAGGAAGTTGCTGTTATCTTTGGCACCGAGAGATCAGGATTGACTAATGAAGAATTGGATTTGTGCCATATTTTGATGACAATCCCTGGCAACCCTGAGTACTTTTCTCTTAACGTGGCTTCTGCAATTCAAGTCTTTGCTTATCAATATTTTGTTTGCAGCTCACAAACCAACTTCGAATCAAGCACAAACACCTTGGCGAGCTTTGGTGAATTAGAAGGGTTTTACAAACACTTAGAGCAAGTGCTTGAGCACATTGAGTATTTTGAAGAAAAACGCCCAAGACCATTACTAATGAGACGCCTTAGGCGACTATTCGGTAGGGCACAACCAGAGCAGGAAGAGGTGGCAATATTGCGAGGTATTTTGCGCAATATTAAGCCTTTTGAGAAAAACTAAACAACAGAGCTCAAAAAAAAGCCCGGAAAAACCGGGCTTTTGTTATTAACTCATCATCAGTTTATTAATGCGTTTAACAAATTCAGCCGGTTCGCTGATTTGTCCGCCTTCGCTGAGAACGGCTTGATCGAACAATACTTCTACCAAATCCTCATCGACAGAATCTTTGAGTTTTTTGACGAGTGGGTGATCCGGGTTGAGTTCCAAAATTGGCTTGGTTTCAGGCACGTCCTGACCAAGTGACTTCATGATCCGTTCCATGTTAGAGCCAAGTTCATTCTCATCAGCAACAAGGCACGATGGCGATTCACTCAGACGACTAGAGACCTTAACAGCCTTTACTTTAGCGCTTAGAATGGATGTAGCCTTTTCGATAACTTTATCAAAATCTTTAGCGACTTTTTCTTTTTCTTTCTTGTCTTCCTCAGAGTCTAAATCTTCAAGGTCACCCTTGGTGATGGATTTGAACTCAAGACCTTCGTGTTCGCCAAAGTTGGCAACCAGCCACTCGTCCACCCGGTCTGAAAGCAGTATGACTTCAATGCCTTTTTTCTTGAAAATTTCTAAGTGCGGGGAGCCTTTAGCTGCTGCATATGTGTCAGCGGTGATATAGTAAATCGCTTTCTGATCTTCTTTTTTGCGCGAGATGTAATCCGCAAGTGAGGCATTTTGATCGGCGCTGTCGACTTCGGTCGTTGCAAAGCGTAGCAGGGCTGCAATTTTTTCTTTATTGTCGAAATCTTCAACAATACCTTCTTTCATTACCATACCAAATTCAGCCCAGAATAGAGCGTAATCTTCGGGTTTGTTTTTGCTCATTTTGTCCAATACGCCTAGAATTCTTTTGACCGAAGCCTTGCGAATCGTGTCGACGACTTTAGAGCCTTGAAGAATTTCACGAGAAACGTTAAGTGATAAGTCTGCTGTGTCAATGACACCTTTAATAAAACGCAGGTATTGTGGTAACAGATCTTCATTGCCTTCCATAATGAAAACACGCTTGGCGTAAAGTTTGACGCCAGTTTTGCGTTTAGGCTCCCACATGTCAAAAGGCGCTTTTCTTGGAATGAAAAGCAAAGATATGTAATCTAACTTACCTTCTAATTTATTGTGAATTTGCGTTAAAGGGCCCTCAAAATCATAAGTTAATGACTTATAGAACTCATCGTAATCTTCTTGCTTAAGATCTCTTTTGTCTTGCGCCCAAAAAGCCGTTGCTTTGTTGATGGTCTCGTATTCGATAACTCCATCTTCAGATGGCTTTGCCATCATAATTGGTACAGTGATGTGATCCGAATACTTTGAAACAATGCCCTTTAAACGAAAGCCGTCTAGAAATTCATTTTCAGCTTTTTTAATATCTAGGGTGACTGATGTGCCGTAGTTTTCTACTTCAATAGTCTCAATCGAATATTCGCCTTTGCCTTTGGAAACCCATTTAGTGCCATTGGCTTTGTCGTCACCCGCTTTTCTTGAAATCAATGTTACTGTGTTGGCAACAATGAACGAGGAATAGAAACCAACGCCGAATTGACCAATAAGATTGGAGTCTTGCGCCTGAGACTTGTCAAGGCTTTCTAGGTATTTCTTGGTGCCAGAATTTGCGATTGTGCCAATATTGTCCATTACTTCGTCTTGAGTCATGCCGATACCGTTATCACTAATAGTGATGGTACCTGCGTCCTTGTTGACGTCAATATGAATGTTTAGTTCTTCTTTGCCTTCCACCAGGCTGTCATCAGAAATCGACTCGAACCGAAGTTTGTCAATGGCATCAGAGGCATTGGATACAAGCTCTCTTAAAAATATTTCCTTGTTTGAATACAGGGAGTGGATCATTAAATCAAGAAGTTGCGAAACTTCCGTCTGGAAAGCATGGGTTTGTTTTTGACTCATCTGAATTCCTTATATGTTTAACGTAAAATGCTAAGATATGGTCAAAGTACAAAAAAACAAGTGTAGAGACGACCTTTGTTTGCAGAAAATCGAACTTTTTATTCACCATCTTCAAGTAGAAAGGAACTATGCAGGCAATACGATTTCTGCCTATCGAAGGGATTTGGGTAAATTTTTGGGCTTTTGTCAAGCTAGGAAGATAGCTCAGTGGCGTGATATTGACGCAAAAATGCTGAATTTATTCGTCATGACGCTGAGGCATGCCAACACTTCGAATAGCTCCATTCGCAGGCATTTGTCTTCCATAAGAGGTTTTTTTTCGTTTTTACTTCGACTGGGTGTGTTGAGCGAGAATTGCGCCCAAGGAATTACCTCACCAAAGCTCGAGCAAACATTGCCGAAAACGATTGACTTTGAAGAGTTATGTAAAATGATGCAAGTGAGATCGACTCGTTTCGATGAGTTGCGAAACGTTGCTATGATAGAGCTTATATACTCATGCGCACTTAGAGTTTCAGAATTGGTCGGTATTAATATAAATGACATGGATTTCAAAGAAGGTTTTGTCAAGGTGATGGGTAAGGGTTCAAAGGCGCGTTTTGTACCCGCAGGTCAAGGCGCTATTGCCGCGATTAATCGTTACTTATCCAAAAGACCGGTGTGTGAAAGCAATGCTTTATTTATCAATCAACAACAAAATAGAATAGGCGTTAGATCGGTACAAAATATCATTAAGCAACGCGCACTCGATGTTGGTATTACCTTTAATGTGCATCCCCATATGCTTAGACATGCTGCTGCCACGCATTTCCTGCAATCCAGTCACGACTTACGCTCGGTACAAGAATTTCTGGGACATAAAAGCATTAAGAGTACACAAGTGTATACGCATTTGGATTTTTTAGAATTATCCAAGGTCTACGACGATTGTCATCCGAGGGCAAAAAAATGAACCCCAGTTTTAGACAAAGACTGGCCCTGCGACATTTGATGAGTGGCGTCATTGCACACCCGACAGATACAATTTATGGTCTTGCTTGTTTGGCAAGCAATCCTTTTGCTGTCAATCAGTTGATTCAGTTAAAGCGCAGAGACAGTAAAAAAGGCCTTATCTTGCTGGCGTCTGATGTTAGCTATGTAGCGCCTTACATCGATTCAACTTTTGCCACTGATCTTATTGATGGCGTGCAAATGGCAAAGAATCAACCCACAACTTTTTTAGTGCCGGCGGACTCAAACACATCAACCTTGCTTACAGGAGGCGGCCCACTGATTGCTGTGCGTATCACCGACAATGCTTTGGTGCAATATTTCTGTGAGAGTGCGGGCTCTGCTCTGGTGTCAAGTAGTGCTAACGTGCAAGGTCAAGAGGTCGCTACGAGTCTATTACAATTACAAACCTATTTCAATCAGGGTCTGTCGTTTGCGTTGGCGCCTGCTCAGTATAATAGCCAAGCTTCAACAATTATTAACTTGCTAACGGGAGAGCGCATTCGATGATTGAGCAAGTCAAAAGTTACCTACTGGAATTACAAAAAACACTTTGTAGTGAGGTTGAGCGCCTTGACGGTGCCGAGAGTTTTGTCATGGACGACTGGCAGAAAGAGAATGGTGCGGGTTATGGCAAAACCAACGTGTTAAGTAATGGTCGGGTTTTCGAGCGAGCCGGGGTTAATTTTTCTTATGTTGAGGGTTCTAAAATGCCGCGTTCAGCAACGGCACTTAGGCCAGAATTAGAGGGTAGAAATTATCGTGCCTTGGGCGTCTCCTTGGTGCTTCATCCGCAAAATCCGTACGCGCCAACATCACACGCCAACGTGCGTTTTTTTATTGCTGAAAAAGCTGGTGAAGCGCCTATATGGTGGTTTGGTGGTGGTTTTGATTTAACCCCTTTTTACGGCTTTGATGAAGATGTTATTCATTGGCACAGCGAGGCAAAAAATGCCTGCACACCTTTTGGTGAGTCTGTTTATCCAAAATACAAAAAATGGTGCGATGAGTATTTTTATATGAAACACCGGGATGAGCAGCGTGGTGTGGGAGGCTTGTTTTTTGACGATTTGAATGGGGAGTCTTTAAGCGCCTTCTCAAAAAAACCCAGCCGACTAAAAACCTCATCTTCTTCGAAAAAAGATGTTCAAGGATACCCTGACGGTTTTGATGAATGTTTTGCTTTTATGCAAAGCGTGGGTAATAGCTTTTCCAAGGCCTACTTTCCGATTGTTAAGAGGCGTAAAGATACGCCATTTGGTGACAGAGAGCGTAATTTTCAATTGCATCGTCGCGGACGCTACGTAGAGTTTAATTTAATTTATGATCGAGGGACTTTATTTGGCCTTCAAAGTGGCGGGCGAACCGAATCAATCTTGATGTCAATGCCTCCAGAAGTGCGTTGGTCTTATCGGTTTGAAGTGAAAGAGGATAGCGAAGAAGAAAAATTAGTCAATTATTATTTAAAGTCAAAGGAGTGGGTGTAATGCAACACAGTTTAGATGCCATTCGGTTAATGTGTCCAATGCCGGTAATTAGATTGAGTCAAAAAATCAACGGGTTAGAGCCTGGCGATACGATTGAAGTCACCGCGACCGATCCAGGGGTCAAACATGACATACCTGCTTGGTGCAGAGTGCATGGCCACAGCGTGCTTAATGTAGAGGAAAAAGGCGACCAGATTATCTTACTGGTTAAAATAAATAAGGTATAATTCGCGACTGAAATAATTTAAGAACAATCTCTTAAATAACTTTCGTCCCTGTTTGCAACGGCGCAGACTTCTTGGCAATGCCTGTCAGTGTTTATAACAAAATTAACCATAGGAGTTAGCATGTCTGCAAAAGATGTAATGAAAATGATTGAAGATCATAACGTTAAGTTTATCGATTTTCGTTTTACAGATACAAAAGGTAAAGAGCAGCACATTAGTGTGCCTGCACATTCTATTAATCCTGAAAAATTAGCAGAAGGTCAAATGTTTGATGGCTCTTCAATCGCTGGTTGGAAGCCAATTAATGACTCAGACATGATTATGATGCCTGATACTGATACCGCAGTCTTAGATCCATTCCCTGAAGAAGTAACACTCAATATTCGTTGCAATATTGTTGATCCTTCTGATATGAAAGGCTACGAAAAAGACCCGCGTTCTTTAGCAGCACGTGCTGAAGCTTACTTAATTGAAACGGGCATTGGTGATACTGCTTATTTTGGCAATGAGCCAGAATTCTTCGTATTCGACAGTGTTAAGTGGGACACAGGTTTGGGGATGATGGGTAAATCATTCTACGAAATTATTTCTGAAGAAGCCTCTTGGGCTTCTGGTCAAGATTTTGAAGGCGGTAACAAAGGTCACCGTCCAGGTATTAAAGGCGGTTATTTCCCAGTGCCTCCTGTTGACTCATTGCATGATTTACGTGCGCAAATGTGCTTAGCGATTGAAGAAATGGGTGTAACGACTGAAGTTCATCATCACGAAGTGGGTACTGCGGGTCAGTGTGAAATCGGCGCACTTTTTAACACCATGGTGAAAAAAGCTGACGAAACACAAATCCTTAAATACTGCGTTCATAATGTTGCCCACCTTTATGGCAAAACAGCGACATTTATGCCTAAGCCAATTGCTGTTGATAACGGCAATGGTATGCACGTTCACATGTCAATTGCGAAAGATGGCAAAAACTTATTTGATGGCGATGGTTACGGTAAATTAAGTGAAACTGCACTTTTCTACATAGGTGGTATCATCAAGCACTCTCGCGCCTTGAATGCTTTCACTAACCCTTCAACTAACTCTTACAAGCGTTTGGTTCCTGGCTTTGAAGCACCTGAAATTCTAGCTTACTCAGCGAAGAACCGTTCAGCTGCGATTCGTATTCCTTTTGTAACAAGCCCGAAAGGTCGTCGTATCGAAGTTCGCTTCCCGGATTGTACTGCCAACCCATACTTAGCTTTTGCTGCTTTGTTGATGGCTGGCCTTGACGGTATTAAAAATAAAATTCACCCAGGTGAGCCGGTGGATGTCGATTTATACGAAGCTGATACCTCTGGCATTCCAAGAGTTTGCGGCATGCTTCATATTGCACTTGAAGAGCTTGATAAAGATCGTGAGTTCTTGAGGGCGGGCGGTGTATTTACCGATGCGGTTATTGATTCGTTCATTGAATTAAAAATGCAAGAGGTTACTGCAATGAGAGCAACACCCCAGCCGCTTGAGTTTGACATGTACTACAGCTGCTAATTGTTAACAACTGTATTAAAGCCGCGCAAAGCGCGGCTTTTTTTTGTCGTTAATCAGGGCTACAGACTGCGGTAAAATGGTTCAATAATTTATTCAATATTTCCCATAAGATAACATGATAGAAATTAGAAACAACTGGCATTTAGACGAAATAAACGCACTTTTTCAGATGCCGTTTAATGATCTTCTTTTTATGGCACACAGCATTCATCGTGAGGTTTTTGATCCAAATCAAGTACAGGTGAGTTCTCTATTGAATATCAAAACCGGCGCTTGCCCTGAAGATTGTTCATATTGTTCTCAAAGCTCAAAGTATGACACGGGTCTTGAGCGTGAAAAGTTAATGGATGTTGACTTGGTTTTACAACAAGCCAAAAAGGCTAGAGACAAAGGCGCAACGCGTTTTTGTATGGGCGCTGCTTGGCGTAATCCAACCGATAAAAGCCTTGATAAAGTCATTCCGATGATTCAAGGCGTTAAAGCAATGGGTATGGAGACTTGTGTTACTCTTGGTATGTTAACGCCAGCGCAAGCAGATACTTTAAAAGAAGCAGGACTAGATTACTATAACCACAATATTGACACCTCAAAAGAGCATTACGGTAATGTGGTTACAACACGTAAATTCCAAGACAGACTGGACACCCTTGATGCTGTTTATAATGCCGGTATCAATGTATGTAGTGGTGGTATCCTAGGCTTGGGTGAAACGCAAGTGGATCGTGCTTCTATGCTGCAATCTTTGTCCAATCTTGAAGCACACCCCGACAGTGTGCCAATCAATCTCTTGGTGCCGATTCCAGGCACACCTTTTGAGAATGTCTCGCCGCCGAGTGAAAGTGAGTTTGTACGCACCATTGCTGTTGCTAGAATCTTAATGCCAAAGGCGGTTGTTCGCCTATCAGCAGGTAGACTGGAGATGGGTGAAGGTATGCAAGCTTTGTGTTTCTTCGCGGGTGCTAACTCGATTTTCTACGGTGAGCAATTATTAACAACCGATAATCCAACAGCAGGCGATGATCAAGCGCTTTTTCAGCGTTTAGGTATTAATAGGTAATCAGCGATTACCCTTGCTGGACTTGGCTGCTGCAGTGTCTCCAGTATGTCTGACATTACCCTCAATTGTGTTTCATCAAGAGATTGCAAAATCTCATCGATTGCCTTTTCATTCAGGTTTTTTTCTTGCAGAAGAATACCAGCACCAACATTGGTTAAGTATTTGGCATTGGCATTTTGATGATCGTCTACGGCAAAAGGAAAAGGCACTAATATAGCAATACTTTTCGTCGCAATGAGCTCGGATACTGTCATCGCACCTGCGCGGCAAATAACTACATCCGCCCATTGGTAAGCCTCATTCATCGATTCAATGAATGCTTCGACTTTGAGCTCAGTGCCTGAATGGTTTTGGTACAAGGCCTTGGTTGAATCCAAATGCTGCTTGCCAGTTTGGTGCCAAATATTAACAGGTGTTGTGATTTTAGCAACGGTTTCATTTATTTTTTTAGCACCCAAAGAGCCACCAAGCACCAAAAGATTACTCACCGATTTTGGTGATTCTTTAGGTTTGGCGGCGAAAGATAAAGGGTTGCCAACGGTAATTGCACCAACCTCAGCCTTGAATGAATTTTTAAAAGCCTGAAATGTTCTTCTGGAGAGTCTTGATAAGATTAAGTTGG
Organism: Gammaproteobacteria bacterium; assembly: GCA_050256335.1. Lineage (GTDB taxonomy): Bacteria > Pseudomonadota > Gammaproteobacteria > PS1 > Pseudothioglobaceae > Pseudothioglobus. Next base: position 10,446 of record JBBWVS010000101.1, read on the forward strand.
TGGTGCCGGGAATGGTATTTTGTTCATGAATTGCCAGCGGAATAAACAGCATTCTAGCGACAACTCCACCAATACCAGAAGCGTATCCCCCCATGCCAATCACTTGATTTGGGCGAATTTTGATAAAGACTAAGAGTATTTGAAAAAAACTCAGAATTAATATAAAAAATGCTTTGAACAGGGTAGTGATACTTTTCCCCCGAATACCCGAAGAGCTCACTCGGTGCAGTTGATAGCCGTGTTTTGGTACAAGGGTGTTTTCCATGCCTTGTTTTGTACCAAGCCATTCAACATGTGCACCACGGTTTTTAAGCTCTGCTGCAATTGCCAGCGCAGGAAAAATATGGCCACCGGTGCCGCCTGCCATGATGAGTATGCGAGGCCTTTTTATGGCTAGCTTGTCAGACATATTGCCGTTGTTTAGAATAGTGGGTTTTGCTTTCCATATCAATTCGTAGAATGATTGCCAAAGAAATAATGGCAAAAATCATTGATGTGCCACCATAACTGAGCAGTGGCAGAGTAAAGCCTTTAGGTGGTAATAAGCCAAGATTCATGCCGATATTGACGGTGATTTGCATCGCAAACCAAGTACAAATACCAAATGCCACGTATGAGCTGTATTTTCTGCCTTTTTTTAAGGCCGACTGGGCAATGGTGAAGCCCTTGGTTAGAATGAAGGCGAAGCTGAATATCACAAACAGCATACCAACAACACCCAGTTCTTCGCCAATCACAGCAAAAATCATATCGGTGTGCCTCTCAGGCAAAAGTCCGTATTTTTGAACTCCGGCACCCAACCCAGCACCAAACCAATCGCCGCGGGCAATGCCAATCAATGCTTGCTGGGTTTGATAAACATTTTCGCCCCATAAGTCACCTTGCCAGAAAGAGGTCAGGCGTGCCAACCGGTTTGGAATCAAGGTGATGAGTACGCCTATTAAAGCAAAAAATCCCAGCAGAACAATGCCGAGTTGTTTGAGGTAGGAGCCAGCGGCAAACAACATCGCCATAGCAGACAATGAAACAATGATTGTTGCTCCAAGATCCGTTTCAAGAAGTAATAAAATATCAGCACAACCCACGATCAACAGGGTTTTCACAAACCCCATCCATGGGCTGCGTACATCTTTTTCTTGGCGAATAAGAAAGCCGGCCATAAACAGAATCATTGATAATTTCATGAGTTCTGATGGTTGAAATTTAAAGTAAATGAAGTTAATCCAGCGGGCTGAACCGTTGACTTCATGACCAATTGGTTTGGGAAAAAATACAATAATCAAGAGCGCCAAGGAAAGTGCAAAAAGCGGTACTGAGTATTTTTGCAGAACTGAAATGGGTGTTCTTAGGACAATCAAACCCGCACTTAAGCCAATACAAATGAATAGCGTTTGTTTAAAGAAATAGGAATAGCTTTCGAAATAGGCAAGTGAGGCTGAGAAGGACATAATCCAACCAAATACAATCAACAGTAAAATCGCCGACAAAAGCGATTTGTCAGGCATTTGTTTGGTTTTCATTACTGAGCTTGGTTGCATAAAATGTTATTTTATACCGACAAAGTATGGCCGTCGTAAACATCTCAAAATCAGCGCATCTGCTTACACGCTATAAGTCCTCTCAAGGTATAATAGTCGGCTTTTGTAAAACACCCCCCAAGCCCATGATTTCTACTGCAAATGTCACTATGCAATTTGGTGAAAAACCTTTATTTGAAAATATTTCAGTTAAATTTCAGAACGGTAACCGTTATGGCTTAATTGGCGCTAATGGTTGTGGTAAGTCCACCTTGATGAAAATTCTTACCGGCGAATTAAAAGCAAGCGCCGGCTCGGTGATGATTGGTGACGGTCAGAGGCTCGGTGTTCTATCGCAAGATCAGTTTGCTTTTGAGTCTTGCCGCGTGGTTGACACCGTTATCATGGGACACAAAGAATTGTGGAAAATTAAAGCCGAAAGAGAGCGCATTTATTCGTTGCCTGAGATGAGTGAAAAGGACGGTATCAAAGTCGCCGAACTGGAAATGGAATTTGCAGAAATGGACGGCTACATGGCCGAGTCTTCGGCCAGTGAGTTATTGCTTGGTCTTGATATTCCACTAGACCAGCATTATGGCCTAATGAGTGAGCTTGCTCCAGGTTGGAAGTTGCGCGTGTTGTTGGCACAAGCCCTGTTTTCGGATCCAGAAATTTTGTTATTGGACGAGCCAACGAATAACCTAGATATCAATTCTATTCGCTGGTTGGAAGGCGTATTAAGCGCCCGTAAAGCCACGATGGTGATTGTTTCTCATGATAGGCACTTCCTCAACGGCGTTTGTACACACATGGCCGATCTTGACTACGGCGCTCTTAATGTATTTCCTGGCAGCTACGACGACTTTATGATTGCGGCAACAGCCATTCAAGAGAGAATGCGTTCTGACAATGCTAAAAAAGAAGAGAAAATCAAAGATCTTAAGCACTTTGTATCACGCTTCTCTTCCAACGCATCCAAGGCAAAACAAGCGACTTCGCGGGCAAAGCAACTTGACAAAATCATTCTGGACGACATTAAGCCGTCATCAAGAGTTAGTCCTTATATTATCTTCAACCAAACCAAGGTGTTGTTTAGAAATATTCTTGAGGTTAAAAATATCTCTAAGAGTTTTGGCGACTTAAAGGTTCTTAACGACATCAACTTGTTAATTGAAACAGGTGAAAGGGTGGCGATTATTGGTCAAAACGGTGTTGGCAAGACAACTTTGCTACGCTCACTTATGGGTGAGCTCACGCCTGAGAGTGGCATGGTGAAGTGGAGTGAAAACGCCAATATCGGTTATTACGCTCAGGATAACAGTGCTAATTTTGAAAAAGACATGACCGTGTTAGATTGGATGAGTCAGTTTAAAAGCGAAAAGGATGACGTGCAGGTAATGCGCGGTGTTCTTGGAAAAATGCTTTTTGGCAAAGAAGACGTTAAGAAAAGTGTTAAATCACTCTCAGGTGGTGAAAAAGGTCGTATGCTTTTTGGTAAGCTAATGCTGCAAAAACCCAATATTTTATTGATGGATGAGCCAACCAACCACTTGGACATGGAATCGATTGAGGCACTCAACCTTGCACTTGATAATTATGAGGGTACACTGATCTTTGTAAGTCACGATAGGGAGTTTGTTTCGTCTTTGTCGACTCGCATCATTGAACTTAAAGAGGATGGGGCGCATTATTACTCTGGTAATTACGAGGATTACTTGCTTACCCAAAAGTAAATGTTAATTGTTGCTGCTAAAAGATTTGTTAATTCAAAAGGCTTTGACTCAGCAGCAATTTTATCTTTTAAAACCTTATTTGCCTTTGTTCCGGCTCTGGCGTTGGCTTTAAGTGTTTTTTCGCTTAGTGATTATTTTGTCGACTTTCAGGGACAACTAGAAGCGTTTTTGTTTCAGCACGTTCTGCCAAGTGACGCCGACCAAGCAAAAGCTTATTTGTCGACCTTCATTGCCCAAGCACAATCTTTGCGCGGCCCCAGTATTGTGTTTTTTATTGTAACTGGCGCATTCTTGCTGCTCAGTATTGATCAAAGAATGAATTTAATTTGGGATAGGGCGTCTCAGCGCAATTGGCTTAACAGTCTGCTTTCCTATCTCTTCGTACTGTTAATTGGCCCCATATTGCTGGGCGTGTCTTTACTCCTGAGTTCGTATATGCTGGCCTTGGACTTGTTGTCAACGGTTTCTGATTACGCATACACCTCATACATCGTTGCCTTTGCCTTGTCCTGTTTGGGCTTGAGTTTGACGTATTTTTTAGTGCCTTTGAGTAAAGTGCGCTTTACGAGCGCCTTGAAAGCCGGTGTTATGGCGGCGGTTATCTTAGAGCTAATCAAGTACTCAATCTATGGTTATTTGTTTGTCTATTCAAACCTTGAGGTTATTTACGGCACGTTGTCGACACTGTTGCTGTTGCTTTTTTGGGTTTATATTGCTTGGGCGGTTATTCTGTTTGGGGCGAGTGTTTGCGCCACCTTAGACAGCGAGTCTTAATGGTTCTTTAATTTCTATTTAGCGTAAAATTCGCCTTAATTTACAAGCCCGATACGTTATGTTCACTGGAATCATTCAAGCCGTTGGAAAAATCAAAAATGTGAAAGCTTCTGAGAAGGGCGCGCGTTTTGTTTTTGAGTCCGACACGATTGACTTAAATGACGCAAAAGTTGGCGACAGTATTGCGGTTAATGGTGTTTGTCTGACCGTGGTTGAATTAACGAAGAACACCTTCTCAGCAGACGTTTCTCAGGAAACACTGGATTGCTCTATTTTTGCCAATTTTAAGACGGATGATAAAGTTAATCTTGAAAAAGCATTAAGGCTTAATCAAGGCATTGATGGGCATTTGGTTAGTGGTCATGTGGATGGTGTGGGTGTTGTTAGTAATCGCTACAGCGAAGGCGAAAGCACGCGTTTCGAGATAGCAGTTGATGAGGATTTGGTAAAATACATCGCTCGCAAAGGCTCAATTTGTATGAACGGCGTGAGCTTGACGGTTAATAGCATGGAAGGCACAGCCTTTGGTGTTAATATTGTGCCGCATACTTTCACTGTCACGACCTTGGGTGATTTGCATATTGGTACTGAGGTCAACATCGAAATTGACATTATTGCGCGGCATTTAGAGCAATTACTTAATAGCACAAAAAACGCTTAGAATTATTTAGAGAACAAAACAATATGAAAGCAACAACACAAGAGCTTTTAGAAGATTACAGAGAAGGCAAGATGATCATCCTCATGGATGACGAAGACCGTGAAAACGAAGGCGATTTACTCGTTCCTGCGGATAAAGTCACCAAGGAGCATATTAACTTCATGGCGACTCATGGGCGAGGACTTATCTGTTTGACGTTGACTCGTGACCGATGCAAGCAGCTCAATTTACCCTTAATGGTAACGCACAATGGCGATATCCATTCAACCAATTTCACCGTTTCAATTGAAGCAGCTGAAGGTGTTACCACCGGTATTTCAGCTGCCGATAGAGCGAAAACTGTGCAGGCTGCTGTGGCCTCAAATGCCAAGCCAGAAGATGTTATTCAGCCAGGCCACGTTTTTCCTTTAATGGCCGAACAAGGCGGTGTTTTGATCCGCGCCGGTCACACTGAAGCAGGCTGTGACTTGGCTCGTTTAGCAGGCTTTGAGCCGGCATCGGTTATTGTTGAGATTTTGAATGATGACGGCACCATGGCGCGTCGTCCAGACTTAGAAGTCTTTGCCGAAAAACACGATATTAAGTGGGGCACAATTGAAGATCTTATTCGCTATCGAGTAGAGAATGAAAAAACCATTGAATGCATCAATCAACGACAGTTTCAAACGCGTTATGGGTCTTTCAAGTTAGTCTCTTATCTCGACTCCATTAATAACGACACACACCTTGCACTCGTCAAGGGAAAAATTACTGAGAAGAGTCAGCCACATGTGCGCGTACACATGGAAAATATTTTTACAGATGTCTTGCAAGAGATGAATTCTGGCTTTAGTATTGACAGCGCATTAGAGCAAATTTCAGAAGCCGATACGGGTGTTTTTCTACTGCTAAGGAAGCAAGACAACCAAGATATTCTTGAGAGTATTGATAATCCCAACTTCAGACAATCCGACGACATCAGAACCTTTGGTATTGGTGCCCAAATTCTCGCAGATTTAGGCGTCTCGCAAATGAAAATTCTAGGCAGTCCAAGAGTATTGCACGGCCTTGAGGGTTTTGGTTTAACCATTAGTGAATACGTAGATACAAAAAAATAAGGAATTTATGTCAACATTTAAATTTGATCGCGAAGCCAACGCCACTTTTTTAGCGGATTCAAAAGTCGCTATTATTATTGCTTATTTTTATAAAGATATTGGCGACAAACTGGTGGCAGGTGCACAAGAGACGCTCAAAAAATATGGCATTAAAGACAACAATGTTGATGTGTATTATGCGCCTGGCGCCTTTGAAGTACCTTTAATGGCCAAGCGCTTAGCAAAGAATAATAACTACGATGGCATTGTGACACTGGGCGCTGTGATTCAGGGTGAAACACCGCATTTTGATTATGTCTGCAGCGAGTGCGCAAGAGGTATTGCTGATGTGTCTTATCAGTTTGAAACACCCGTTGCATTCGGTGTTTTGACAACGGATAACATGGAACAAACATTGGGCAGAGCTGGTGGTTACAAGGGCAACAAAGGTGAAGAGGCCACGCTCGCGATGATTGAGATGATTTATCTGCTTGCGAAAGCAGACGAACAGAGCACCAACTAAATCGCAGATCATACTATGCAAAAATCCTTTAAAACTCCAAAACAGCGCTCAAGAGAGCGAGTGGTTCAAGCCCTTTATCAATGGCGTATTTCTGACGGCGATTTGCTTAGTATTGAGCATCAATTTTTAACCCAAAAAGAAGGCAAAATTTCAAAAGCCTTTTTCTCGAATCTTATTCGTGAAATCCCAAAAAACATCACATTACTTGACGAGTTAATTGCACCGTGTATCGATAGAGATATTGATGAGCTTGGCCCTGTCGAGCATGCAATTCTCTGTCTTGGTGCGTTTGAGCTTAAGTTCAGCATTGAAGTGCCTTACAAAGTGGTGATCAATGAAGCCGTTGGAATAGCAAAACTGTTTGGCGCTGAAGGCTCTTACAAGTTGGTCAATACCGCCTTAGATAAACTCGCAAAAGACTTGCGTAGTGTTGAAATTAACGCTTAAAAAATCCCCTAAACTGACAGATTGAGTTACACACGTATTTTGTTGATTACGCTTTCTTCGCGCAAATAAATGTCTAGCTTCTTTTTGACACCCTCCAAGTCAAGGATGTTTCCTTGTTTCACATCTATTAAGCCCTGAGCAAACGGCTTTCATAAACTCATTTCTTTCTTGGGTTTTCTTCATATTCCTCAAGCCTTTAATAGTTGTTTTAGTATTAATTATAATGCCCGTTTACAGGTCTTTTTGTAAAAACTTAAATAAGCCATCATTCTTGTATTCGGTTTGTCAGTTAAGAGGAAACCGCAATACAGCTTCAGCACCTTTCGACATCGCTCGATTGCTGACAGTTATGGAGCCGCCGTGTAGTGTCATAATCTTTTTTGCAAATCGCAATCCAAGGCCATTACCTCTTTTGCCGGTTTCAGGGTGCGGCACTGAGTAGAAACGACTAAAGATTTTCTTTTTGGCGTATTCAGGTATACCGGGTCCGTTATCAACCACCTTTATGGTCAGCCATTTATTCTGCTCTTTGACGTCTATTTGAATGGCTGAAGTCTCCGGTGAGAACTTAATTGCATTATCAAGTATATTGCTGATTGCTTGTTCTGCTAGTAGCCTTTCAACCATAATGGTTGTTTCTTTATTAAGCTCAACTTCAACACTAATGTCTTTTGCCAGCAATGCTCCTTTTCTGCTAGGGCTGTCTATTACGCCTTGAATGAGTTCATACACCAAAACTTTTTCGACATTTTCCGGCTGCTGCGTGCGTTCAATTTTTGCCAAGCTAAGCAATCTGTCCATGAGTTTGTCCATCCGTTCATTAGCCTCAAGAATGCCCTCGATAATTTTCTCTTTCTTGTCATCATCAATTGGCAGTCTGAGGTTTTCCGTATTAGCCCTTACGCTGGTCAAAGGTGACCTTAGCTCGTGTGCCAAGGTATGGATGTATTCTTCAACATATTCTCGCCCCTCAAGCTCGGATCTTAGTTTTTGAATCGCCTCGGCCAATTTGCGATACTCCACTTGGGTAATATTGGGCTCATCGGGTTTTTCACCACGGGTTAGTTGGGTGGTGTATTTAACCAAGCGGCTGGTGGATCTTGATACAAAGAAACTTGCTAAGGCGCCAAACAGTAGCGATATTGCAAAAATACCCAAGGCATAACTTCTCAGTTGTTGCTGTTGCTCAAGAACGTATGGCTTTAAAGAAAGAATGGGTTTTACAAGTGTGAGTGAGCCTACGATTTCATTGTCATGGTAGATAGCTGCGGCGACAAATAAGCCCTTATCTTCAACTGTTGGATTGCTCACTGTCTCGTCAATACTGCTTGCGCGAGCGCCATACTTTCCTTCAAGAGTTAGTTTGACATCTCGCCATTGACTAAAGTCTTCACCGACAAGCTTTCTATCGGAGTCATAAATAACAATACCGACGTTGTCGGTTATGTATATTCGCATAGAGGGTTTTTCTTTGCTGTTGTTGTAGATCTTTGCACCCACCTCACGATCCAGATAATGATCGACAATGTGGTTGAATTTCTCTAAGTCAATTTGATTTCTCTGATGATCAAAAGGAAAAGTTTGAGCAAGCAAGTTGGCGGCATCAATCATTACTTCTTCTGCGGCCTCATCAATGCCACGAGTTAATCTTTCCTGGGCTTTGTCCGTTAGAAAGAGCGCTATTCCACCGCTTATTAGCAAGTAGGCAAGAAACAACTTTACACCAATGGTAAGTCGAATAGATTTCATAAAGACAAACTGTACCCAAGTCCTCGATGGGTTTGAATGTGTTCATTTGTCGCATTGGCGTCCGCTAGTTTTTGCCTGATGGCCTTAATGTGTGTTGTGATTGTGCTTGGATCGGAACTATGAACTTGACCCCAAATTGCATCAAGCAATTCATCTTTGGTGAATATTTGTTCGGGGCTGTCTATTAAATACTTAAGCAAAGTGTATTCCGCTCTTGTGAGTGAAATCGCCTCGTTATCGTATGTGATTTGAGCCAAATCAGTGTTAATGACAAACCTTGAAACGTTTGCATTGGGTTGTTTTGTAGTTCGCCTGAGCACCGCTCGTATCCTTGCAATCAGTTCTCTTGGGCTGAGTGGTTTAGTGACATAATCATCAGCACCATGGCCTTCAAGTCCAAGGACAATATCAATCTCATCCGTTCTGGATGTGGTGATAATAACGGGCATATTAGAAGTGTCGGGGTTACTCCGAATACCCCTTAAGACGTCAAAGCCACTTTCATCTGGCAAAACTAGATCAAGCAATACCAAATCATATTGTGTGATTTTAAGCGCCGCCAAACCTTCAGAAGCCGTTGCCTTCCAAGTAACGCTAAAGCTATGCGTGTCCTCTTCTAAAGCAAAGATGATTGGCTCGGCAATAATGAGCTCGTCTTCAATGTAGAGAATGTTTGGCATGGCAACTTGGAATCTTAGATATCTCTATTGTATCGCATAATAATGACGCCATTTTGGTAGCTTCATGAAACCCCATTAAAACTCCAGAAACTCTTCATAAACAACATTTGGTGTAAACCTAGAATGGCGATATTCTAATTAACCGTCAGTATCGATGTATTCAATCAACTACAAAGTAATAGCATGGGCTCTAATCGCTTTGCTTGTGTCCCTTTTTTCTGCGCTAAGTGTCGCCAGTGTCACCTTTACAGAAAAATCAAAAGGCTCAACACTCAGCACCGTCAATCCAATCAACGAAGTCAGTTCTGGCTCCATCATTTACTACATGCCAAGCTCTGATTATTTAACCCAAGTGGCGCTCGACACCAAAGTGCAAATGAACATTACTGGCACCATTAACCGAGTGCGTGTTGAACAAACCTTCATCAACCCATCTAACGAATGGGTGGAAGGGGTTTATGTATTCCCTTTGCCAGAGGACTCAGCGGTGGATCATCTCACTATGCATATTGGCGATCGAGTGATTGAAGGGCAGATTAAAGAGCGCCAGCAAGCCAAACGGATTTATGAACAAGCCAAGAAAGAGGGCAAGAAAGCTTCTCTTATCGAGCAACAGCGTCCCAATATATTCACCACCAGTGTCGCGAATATAGCGCCGGGTGAGAGCATCACCATAGCTATTGAGTATCAGCAAGTTGTTTTAATCGATAACGAACAGTTTTCGATACGCTTTCCTATGGTTGTGGGTGATCGTTATGTTCCAGGCAGTGCAATCGTAACCCCACGTGATTCACTGGGCTTGGCGCCCAACACCAATCAAGTAACCGACGCCTCAAAAGTAACGCCACCAAGTGACTCTTTTGTTAATCGACCAGTAACGATATCAATCAATCTTCGAGCCGGCTTTACCCCAGAATCAGTTGACTCAAGCTATCACGCAGTGAATATAGTTGATATTAATGAAACAACCAAACACATTGTCTTGGTAAATCCAAACACCCAAGCAGAGCGTGATTTTGTTCTTACATGGAAAGCACACACTTCATTACAACCAGAGGTTGCTGTATTTACCCAAAAAATAGGCAATGATCATTATTTGATGCTGATGGCCACTCCACCCAAAGCAGGGCTCTTTAAGGCAGGTAGCACCCCACGAGAGGTAGTCTTTATCATTGACTCGTCAGGATCGATGGGTGGCACCTCAATGAATCAAGCCCAATCGGCATTAGTGGAAGCTATCATGCAACTAAATCCTACAGATCGTTTTAATATTGTTGATTTTGATAATGGCTATGAGGCACTGTTCAAAAGTGCGATGCCAGCTATTGAAGTAAACAAAAAACACGGGTTAAAGTTTACAAGTAGATTGGTTGCAGGGGGTGGCACGGAGCCATTAGGTGCAATTAATTTTGGTCTATTTTCACGAATCGATAGTTCAGCTAATTTCCTTCGCCAAATTGTGTTTTTGACCGATGGACAAGTGGCAAACGAAGATGAGATTCTGCGCACTGTGCGCACTAGCATTGATCAAGATCGCCTATTTACCATTGGTATTGGATCGGCTCCAAATTCATACCTCATGACCAAGTTAGCTGATTACGGCAGGGGTGCGTTTACCCATATTGGCAAATCTTCTGAGGTGGATCAAAAAATGCGTGAGTTGTTCAATAAGATGAGCTCACCTGCGCTCACCAATATTGAAATAGATTTGCAAGGTGTTGAATTTGAGCAAGCAATGACGCACATTCCTGATTTATATGTTGGCGAGACCATTGTCGCGGCGTTTAAGCTAAGCGAACTACCAACAAATATCAAAATCACAGGCAACACCGCTGATGGTGTTTTTGAGAAGAGCATAACACTTGCACACGACACTCAAGCGAACGGTATTGATGTTCTTTGGGCTCGTCGTAAGATTGATGGTCTAATGGATCAATACAGAGGTATGTACAGCGGTACTGAGCGTGACATTCTTGAGGACGCCATTACCAGTCTTGCTTTGGACTATCATCTTGTTTCTAAGTTCACCTCCTTGGTGGCGGTCGATGTTTCTCCATCAAAGCCAGATGAAGAAAACTTAGTCAGCAAGCCAGTGGTTAAAAAAGTCAAAGCACCACAAACGGCAACCAATTCACAATTGTGGATGATTGTTGGCGCGCTCTTAATGCTATTTGCGCTCGTGTTTCGTCGCAAACAGTCGGCGTGAATAGAACAAAAACATTATGGATTGTTGGCTTTATTGGCTTTGCAACATTTGCTTACGGCGCTTATATCCCGATTAAGGCTGAACTAGCACAATTGTTAATCCATAGAGCATGGGTTGAATCTATTGCCACAGGTGAAAATGTCAAGCCTTGGGGTTGGGCAGATATGCATCCAGTGCTACGCCTTCAGTCTGCAACGCACGATCAAGACTTAATTGTACTGTCGGGCGATACGGGCAATGTACTGGCCTTTGGTCCAGGTTTAAGTAGAGAGACACCTTATCTAGACGATTCATCTTCATTACTGATTTCTGGGCATCGAGATACTCATTTTACTTTTTTACAAGATGTTGAAATTGGTGAGGAATTTGTAATCGCGAGCTCTGATAACACCACACGTATTTATCAAGTGAGCAATATTGAGATTATTGACACTACACAGAAC
>JBBWVS010000102.1:0-6969 GCA_050256335.1 Gammaproteobacteria bacterium
TAAGAGTCCTTTCTCAAGGTTTTTTGATAACCATAACTTCATTTCTTCAAAATGTGTTTTCCCAGTTAGTCTTAACGGCTCTCTTTGCGGTATTTTTGTTACTTCGGAGAGCGAGGAAAGAGCAATGCCCAACATATGGTCTCGGTTTACATGAAAGCTATCGGTCGGCCTAGTGAAAGCAAGTTTTTCAGCCTCTAAAGGTGAGTTTGCAAGTTTTCCAAGGCCAATATTCATAAAGGCATTCCATGCAGCTTGTCGAGAGTCTCCAAGTTTTTCATTCCATCGATACAGAACTTCTTTGCAGCCACCACCTGCCGGTATCAGGCCTACGGAAGACTCGACAAGCCCCATCACTGAGTTGGTGTTAGCTATGACTTGGTCGGTATGTAGCACGACCTCAAAACCACCGCCTATAGACATGCCAACAGGTGCCGATACTACGGGTAGGCTGCTGTCACGCATTTGGAGCATTGTATTTTGGAAGTGCTTGAGAAAGTCGTCAAGTTTCTGATAGTCGTTCATTTCAAAACATTCACGAACACTCCAAAGACTAACACCGCACGAGAAATGCTGAGAGTCGTTGTGCACAACAACCCCTCTCAATCCTCTTCTTTCGGCCTCATAAACTGCGTCCGATAAGATGTCTAAAGAACCACCATCCAGCGCATTGGCTTTAGAGTGAAACTCCACCACGGCGACCTCTTTGTACTCATACCAACTGGCGACAGCATTACTATTTTCAGCCTTTAATGTTTGTTTGAGCTCTGAAAACCTGAGTGTATCGTTGGAGTGTGCTATGGGAGCATAGATGCCAGTTTCTTGAAGGACTTGTAAGCCTTCGGCTGGCGCATTGTAAAAGTTTTTTTCAGCATTTTTTAGCAAAAAAACTGGGACAGGCCTTCCTTCCTCTGTGAGTCTGTTAATAAAATATTCGTGACCGATGTTGTCAAGCAGTTCAAACGGGCCCTTGATCCAGTTGTAGCCTAGCTTCATAGCGTCGTCAATATCTGCGGGGTTGCTTGTTACATCTGGTAGCAGAGAGGCCGCATAACACAGTACTTCTGACAACACTTTCCAGGCAAATTCGCCATGTGGACCACGGTCTTGAAGCAACACTTTAACGCCTTCCTTTTCACTCTTTTCTAGCAAGTCCGACCTAACCCTGGCAAAGGAAACGTATTTGCCACTGTTAAAATCGATAACTTTTCTGTCGCCCCCAAGGCCTTGATAAAAACCTTGATTGTTCTTGTTGCCAGTTTGACCGTTAGTAACCATATTGGCAACAAATTCGTTTGTTTTGGCGTATTTATGAAAAGGGTCGTTGTCAGGAAGAATATTAACCAAACTTTGAGCAACATCCACCATTAGGTCGATGCCAATTAGGTCGTAAAGGCCAAAAACGCCGGTTTTTGGAAAACCAAACGGCCTGCCAAATACTGCATCGGCCTCCGCTGGAGACAAGCTCATCTCAAAAGCAAGGTTGAGTGCACATTGGATTGCAAACACCCCAACCCTATTTGCTAAAAAACCTGGCTTGTCTTCACAAAGGATAACGCCTTTTCCAAGCTGCATTTCACTAAACTGATTGAGGGTGTCAATAACCTCGTCGGCTGTTTGTTCGCCTCGAACAAGCTCAAGCAGGCGCATAAATCTCACAGGATTAAAAAAGTGAGTAATAGCAAAGTTCTGACAAAATGAATTTGGCATTCCTTGCGTCAAAAGAGCAATTGGGATTGTTGAAGTATTTGAGGTGATGATTGTATCAGTGCCACAGCAGTCAATTAAATTCCTATATAACTGTTGTTTCAGGTTAAGCCTCTCAACAATAGCCTCTGCTACCCAGTCACAATCAGCAAGTTTGTCAAAGTCGTCTCTGGTGTTGCCAATATAAATGAGCGCCTCGGCCTCTTCACTGATAAGCCCCGGCATTTCAGGGTTTTTAAGGCGCTCCAGCCCTTTACGAGCAAGAGCGTTAACATCTTCCCCTTCAGTTGGAAGATCAAGTAGTATTACCTCAATTCCGGCATTAGCCACTTGACCCGCAATGCCGGCCCCCATTGTGCCAGCGCCGATAACACCAACTTTCTTAATTTTTTTGGTCATTGTGTATATAAATCCTGTTTAATTTGTGTGTTCGATAATAAAAGCTTTAATTGCGTCAAGTGTTCTTTTTGGGGACTCTATCGGCAACATGTGCCCAGTTTTGTCTATTTGAGTTATTCGAGCTCTCAAGCTTGATGCCAGCTCCAGTCCAAATTTGATGGGAGTCATTTTATCTTCGCTGGCAAGGATTACGTGAGACGGGATGTTGATTTCAGAGATTCTAGACTCGCCTGCACAGTAGTTGTGACACGCTTTGAAGTCGGTCGCCAGAGGGTTGCCTGATATAATCTGTCTTGCAATAGCAATTGGCTGCATTCCAGGTACAGCGCTAATGCCGGCATGAGTTTGTGACCCAAACCCCCACCGAAGCATGAAGTCCGCCCCTTCAGCTGCAGATGATTCGGCAGCGGTAATAAGTAAATCACTAACGGGTATTGAGGCCGAACTAGCAACCGCAGTTAGAGTTTTTAGTCTATCACCAAGACCCCCTGCAGCTTCCAGCGCCACCAAAAAGCCGGCAGAATGCCCAACCAAGTGAATTGATGGCGCCTCTATAGTGTTAAGAGCTTTAACCAACCACTGACCCGTAGCTTCAATTGTACTTAACGGCTCGCCTGCAGAAAGGCCGTGACCAGGAAGATCAGGAGCAAAAACTGAATACCCGTGAAACGCAAACCACCTTGATTGCAATGCCCAGCACCTGTGATCAAGGCCACTTCCATGAACGAAAACAACAACAGGCTTGTCTTTATCAAAAACACAACCTCCGGTGGCTGCAAATGTTTTATGCTTGTTAACGATTGTAATCACCCGGTCAGCCTCTCTACCGCTTTCAGGCCGCCTTTGAAATCCTTAATAATGTCGGCAATAGATTCAATACCAACAGAAACTCTAATAAGATCCACGCTGCTTCCTGCGGCCTTCATTGCCTCGTCGTCAAGTCGAGAATGTGTTGTGCTGGCGGGGTGTAGCACAAGCGTTCTGGAATCACCAACATTGGCCAGATTAGAAGCAAGCGTTAATGCATCCATGAACGCACGACCTCCGTTGCGTCCTCCTTGTACGCCGAAGCACAACATGGAGCCAGCGCCTTTTGGGAATAACCGTTTGGCAACTTTGTGCGTGGGGCTGTCAGGCAAGTCGGGGTGGTTAACCCAAGTTACCAGTTCCTGCTCAAGCAGCCAGCGAGTTAATTGTTTTGCATTTTTAACATGTTGCTGCATTCTTAAACTCAGTGTTTCTATGCCTTGCAATAATAAGAAAGCAGTATGAGGACTCATTGAAGGACCAAGGTCGCGCATTGATTCTGCACGAATCCTCATTACCAGAGCCGAAGGGCCGTACTCCTCCCAAAAGCTAATTCCGTGAAAAGGTTCGTAGGGCTCAGTTAGCGTCGGATGTTTGCCGTGTGCGCCCCAGTCAAATGCTCCGCCATCAACAATAGCCCCGCCAACCGCCACGCCATGACCACCCATCCACTTAGTAACAGAATGGACAATAATATCTGCGCCGTGATCGAACGGACGACAAAGTGAAGGCGTTGCAAAAGTTGCATCCACCACAACAGGCAGTCCATACTCATGAGCAATTTTGGAAATAGCGGGCAAGTCCGAAACCTCAAGCCCAGGATTACCTATTGACTCACAAAACACAAGTTTGGTGTTATCTTGAATGGCCTCTGTGAGAGCTTTTGAGTCGTTAATCGACACAAAGGTGCAATCAATGTCAAAGCGTTTGAGGGTGTGTTTCAGTAGTGTTGCAGTCGAGCCGTAAATCTGAGCTGCGCTAACAATGTGGTCGCCAGCAGAGCACAAGGTGATAAAGGTAACAAACAGCGCGCTCATCCCTGAGGCTGTACAAATGGCTCCCGTTCCTCCCTCAAGGGCGGCAATCCTCTGCTCCAGAGTTGCAACAGTCGGGTTGGTCATGCGACTGTATATGTGACCGCCTTTTTCTATGTTAAATAGAGCTGCTGCTTCATCTACACTCTCAAAAACATAGGAGGTTGTTTGGTAGATTGGAACGGCGCGAGAGCCGTATGATGGATCTGGTTGGTAGCCGCTGTGAAGCGCAATTGTTTCTTCACCCAGAAAAGATGACTTGCCCATATATCTCCCAAATAAATATTTTAAATATAAAGCCCGCATTATACACATGTCTAAAAAAATGTAATTATTTATTAGACGGTCATATATTAAATATGCTTTCTTTATTTTTAAGTGTTATAATTCGCAGCTTATAATTTGCTTAGAAGGCTAGAAATGAATCAGAAGATACAGTTAACACCATCTGGGCGTATTCGTAAATCGCCTTATTATGAGGCAACTTTGCGCTGCGGGGTTCAGGCCTTTACAGTGTACAACCATATGTTAATGCCGACTTCTTACGCAGGCCCAGAGGCAGATTATTGGAATCTGGTTAATAACGTTACAATGTGGGATGTGGCCTGTGAGCGCCAGGTAGAAATTAGTGGTAGCGATGCTTATCGATTTGTTGAGTACATTACCCCAAGAGATCTTTCAAGTTTGCAAGTTGGTCAAGGAAAATATGCGTTTATTGCCGATGAAAATGGTGGCATTATCAATGATCCCATAATATTAAGACTTGAAGAGCAGCGCTTTTGGCTCTCTATTGCAGACAGTGACGTTTTGCTCTGGACTAGGGGGCTTGCATGTGGTTTGGGCTGGGATGTGCAAATTCACGAGCCCGACGTGTCACCACTTGCAATTCAAGGGCCAAATAACCTACCTTTAATGAACGACTTATTTGGGGATTGGGTTAACGACCTCAAATATTTCTTTTTTAAAGAAACCAAATTAGAAGGCATTCCTTTAATTGTGCAACGCTCAGGCTGGAGCAAGCAGGGTGGTTTTGAACTTTATTTAATGGACGGCACACAAGGTGATAAATTATGGGAAGTGGTCATGAGCGCTGGCAAGAAGTATGATATTAAGCCCGCCACACCAAATAACATTGAACGCATTGAGTCGGGGCTTTTTTCGTGGGGCAACGACATGAGGCTTGAGAACAACCCTTTAGAGCTGCCGCTTGGGAAGTTTTGCCAACTTGACAAAAGTGCTGAATATTTAAGTAGAGAGGCGTTACAAAGAATTAATTCAGAGGGGGTAAAAAACAAAGTTGTCGGTTTAGTGTTGGGTGGCGATGCACTTATTGGCGGCTGTGAAAGCTCATGGCAAATATTCTCAGACAACAAATGGTGTGGAAAGCTCACCAGTGTTGCACACTCACCGCGACTTAATTCAAATATAGCTTTTGCAACGGTTAGTAGTCAGCTGAGTGAAATTGGTACAAAGCTAACGGTTGAAACGCCTTGGGGGTCTCGAAATGCAACGGTGTCCAGCATTCCATTTATCTAACAAAGTTACAGACTAGATGCCTGCAAAGTATTGTGATCATGCTAACGCTATGGAAGGTTTTAGAGTCAGGTAAAAGAAGTGTGAAAATTAACTGCGCACCATAAAGAATTACAGCCTGCCTCTGAAAGAGTGTGAGTTTAGACAATATTCAAAAAGCAGATTTTTTCAAGCGCTGTTTAAATCGCCTATCCACAATCCTTTATGGCTAGCTTAACTCAAGAGTTAAATTAGTCAATGACTGGTTTACAAGGTACCAAAAGAAAAACTCATGAAAAATACAATTAATCAGCTTCGAAATTTTTGGCAAAAAATCTCTTTTTCAAATGAGAAAAATACAGCGTTTAATCCAGATCTAGATGAAGAAAGTTTAGCCCAAATAAAGGTCGATATTGACTATTGCGTCCATTCAATGGCAGGCGAAATGTCCTTGCGCACACATGCTTGTAAAATTGCCAGTGATTATCAATCGTTGAGTGAGGTTGGTAGAGAAAAGTTTTTCATGCTACTGCTTAATCACTACCACTTTGATCAAGAAAACGCGGATACCATTATCACTAATTGGAAAAATAATGAGGATGACGTTTGGTGTTTGCGTGCTGCTCTGGAGTCGCAAAGCCTTAAATTATTTAAACTTTTTAACGGGCTTAATGAGGGGGTTAAATTTTTGGTGGATATGCGTGCAGATATGCTTAGTGCGCAAAAAAATAACATCGCTTTCAAGCCACTTCAAAATGAACTCAAATATTTACTTAAAGAATGGTTTGATTTGGGGTTCCTAGAGCTTAAAGAGGTTAACTGGAATTCACCCGCATTGCTTTTGGAAAAGTTGATTAAATACGAAGCGGTCCACGCAATAAGAGATTGGAGCGATTTAAAAAACAGACTGGACTCGGATCGTTATTGTTATGCTTTTTTTCATCCACAAATGGAAAACGAGCCGTTGATTTTTATTGAAGTGGCGCTCACAAACGGTGTGGTTGGAAATATTGCTCAGTTATTAGATGAAAACGCACCTACTGTAGACCCGATGAGCGCTGATAGCGCAATGTTTTATTCCATTTCTAATACTCAAAGCGGACTTGCAGGTATTAGCTTTGGCAATTATTTAATTAAAAGCGTGGTCAAAGAATTACAAAAAAACCACCCTAATTTAACTAATTTTGCCACTCTTTCGCCTATTCCTGGCTTTAATCACTGGCTTGGTCAAAATATTTCTACTGTCGATGAAGTCCTTAGTAAAGATGAAAAAGATGCGCTTATCTCTGTAAGCCAATCAGTCACCATTGAAAGCACACTTAAAGCACTTCTTTATTCAAGCTGGCCTGAAAATGAGAGCGTTAAAGCAGCCCTTGATAAGCCTTTAAGAAAATTGGCTTTACACTATCTGAGCAAGGAAAAATCAGGTAATAATAGAGCTAAAGATCCAGTTGCTCATTTTCACTTAAGCAATGGTGCATCTATTGGAAAAATCCATGTACTTGCTAACACT
>JBBWVS010000103.1:0-9427 GCA_050256335.1 Gammaproteobacteria bacterium
GTAATTGAAAATGACAAAAATGACCTCAAGTGAGGCCTTTGTAGAGACATTGGTTGCCAATGATGTGAAAGACATCTTTGGTATTATGGGATCCGCATTTATGGATGCTATGGATATCTTTGAACCGGCTGGTATTCGCCTTATTCCGGTGGTGCATGAACAAGGTGCCGGTCATATGGCAGATGGTTATGCGCGAGTTAGTGGTAAACACGGTGTGGTGATTGGTCAAAATGGCCCTGGTATCTCCAACTGTGTAACAGCAATTGCTGCTGCTTATTGGGCGCACAGTCCTGTCGTTATTATTACGCCTGAAGCGGGCACAATGGGTATTGGGCTGGGTGGTTTCCAAGAGACTAACCAGTTGCCGATGTTCCAAGAGTTTACTAAGTACCAAGGCCATGTGGTTAACCCAATGAGAATGGCAGAATTTACTGGTCGTTGTTTCGACCGTGCGATGAGCGAAATGGCACCGACCCAGTTAAACATCCCTAGGGATTACTTTTATGCCGATGGCGAATTCACCATCCCTAAACCTCGTCGAATTGATCGTGGTACGGGTGGCGAAGAGACACTGAATAAAGCGGTGGGGCTTATCGCCGAAGCCCAGTTCCCAGTGATTGTTGCTGGTGGTGGTGTGGTGATGGCCGATGGTGTTGATGAATGCAAGGCATTGGCTGAACGTTTGGGCGCGCCAGTGGTTAATTCCTACCTGCATAATGATTCCTTCCCAGCCAGTCATGAACTTTGGTGTGGTCCGTTGGGCTACCAAGGCTCTAAAGCGGCAATGAAGTTGATCTCACAAGCTGACGTTGTCATCGCCCTAGGTACGCGCCTAGGCCCGTTTGGCACATTACCTCAGCACAACATGGATTATTGGCCAAAAGACGCTAAAATTGTACAAATTGATGCCGACCATAAGATGCTTGGCCTTGTTAAACCCATTACCGTTGGTATTTGTGGTGATGCTAAAGCAGTTGCCGAAGCATTAACAAATAAATTGGCGTCGATTGAGCTTGCTTGTGATGCCACGAAAGCCGATAGAGCCACTAAGATTGCCCAGGAAAAGGTCGCCTGGGAAGAAGAATTAGACAGTTGGATTCATGAAACAGACTCATACAGTTTGGACATGATTGAAGACTTGGAAGAGGGTTGGTTGCATCCTAGGCAAGTGCTTCGTGAGTTAGAAAAAGCGATGCCAGAAAACGTCATGGTCTCAACCGACATTGGCAACATTAACTCGGTGGCGAACAGCTACCTTCGATTTGAGAAGCCTCGCAGCTTCTTTGCACCAATGAGCTTTGGTAACTGTGGTTACGCTCTGCCAACCATAATTGGTGCTAAGACAGCAGCGCCTCATCGTCCTGCAGTCGCCTACGCAGGTGATGGCGCTTGGGCAATGAGCATGGTAGAAACGATGACTTGCATACGTCACGACATCCCAGTTACAGCAGTGGTCTTCCATAACTGTCAGTGGGGCGCTGAAAAGAAAAATCAAGTTGACTTCTATGAAAGGCGTTTTGTTGCTGACGAGCTCACACATCAAGATTTTGTTAAGATTGCCGAATCTATGGGCGCAGAAGGCATCCGTGTTGACAAGCTTGAAGAAGTTGGTCCAGCACTTAAAAAAGCCATAGACATGCAAATGAATGAGGGCAAGACAACCATCATCGAGATTATGTGTACACGCGAGCTGGGAGACCCGTTCAGAAAAGACGCGCTCAGCAAGCCGGTGCGTTATTTAGAAAAATACAAAGATTACGGGGTGAATGAGTTGCATCGTTAAAAATAATCGTAAGGACTTCATTGACCTTGAAGGTACATTACTACAAAATTCTGGATTAACTCATATTGATAACTTGCTCTATAGTGATAACTTGCTCTATAGATAAGATTAATGAACCGAATTTCCGACTTAAAATTTGTTAGTTCGTAATATAAAACAGTGAATAGACTTGAAAATGATTAGATGCGAAAAGGTAAAAAACATTAGACAGAATGTCTCGCTTTATATTTTGATAGAACGAATGTTGAAGGTTGACAAGTTTCTTTCAACAAAAGAGTTATGTCTAAATTAGTCCCAGCACACGGTGGTGGTGATCTACAAACACTTGCGCTAACTGGTGCACGTTTAATTGATGAGCTGAAAAAAGCAAACAGCCTGCCAAAAATACATTGTTCTTCGAGAGAGTTTGGCGATGTCATTATGTTAGGTATTGGAGGTTTTACTCCACTTGGTGGATTTATGGCTGAAGCCGATTGGCGAGGCGTTTGCGCTAACATGACCATGGCTAACAACCTTTTCTGGCCAATACCAATTACTCTATCCACAAATGATGAAAGTGTTAGAGTTGGTGATGATGTCGCTTTGATATATGGAAAGAGTGATGAAGTTATCGCAACGATGACTGTTACTGAAAAGTACAGCATCGATAAAGATTTTGAATGCCTTTCAGTTTACAAAACCATTGACCAAGAACACCCTGGTGTTGCAATGGTGATAGCTCAAGGAAAATATAACCTTTCAGGCCCTCTAAAGGTCCTATCAGATGGCCATTTTCCAGAAATTTATGGCGATCTTTATATGACCCCGAACCAAACTCGTGCCTATTTTCAAGAGATGAGCTGGACAAGTATTGCGGCTCTCCAAACGCGCAATCCTATGCACCGTTCTCATGAATACCTTGCCAAAATTGCAATTGAAGTTTGCGATGGTGTTATGATCCATTCAACACTTGGAGAATTAAAATCTGGTGATATTCCTGCTAAAGTTCGCTCCAAAGCGATATCTGCTTTAATTGAAAATTACTTTACAGATAGCAGCGTGCTTCAATCAGGATATCCATTAGATATGCGTTACGCCGGCCCACGAGAAGCATTATTGCACGCATTGTTTAGGCAAAACTACGGCTGTTCACATTTAATTGTTGGTCGGGATCATGCTGGTGTTGGAGACTATTATGGACCTTTCGATGCTCACAATATCTTCGATGAAATTCCTGCAAATGTATTAATTACAAAACCTCTCAAAATTGATTGGACATTTTGGTGTAATAAGTGTGCAAGTATGGCAAGTATGAAAACTTGTCCGCATGGCTCAGAAGACAGATTGTTACTATCTGGTACCAAGTTAAGACAGATGTTAAGCGAAGGTTTAGATGTGCCAGAAAATTTTTCTCGCCCTGAAGTGTTGTCAATTCTACGTCGCTATTATGCAGAATTAAACGAGTCTGAGAAAGTTAAAGCGACACTGAAAGGGCACTCTACACAATAGCTGGATACAGAACATACAAAGTTGATGACTGAGAGTAATTAATTATTGGTTTATTTATTTTAAGGAGAAGTGATAACTATGATTTCAATCAACCGTATTGCTGAGTTATCAGCATACATATCATATGAGCTAATGCAATATTATGTCATAGCTATGATTGCACTAGTCGTTGTGGCTACAATCGTAGATGTTGTGCATAAGAAAAGTGCTAAATATTTCTTTGAAAATTCTAAAAAAGCCAAAAAAAGTGCCACTAGAAATGTAGGTAGCGGTGAAAAAATAGGCATTGCAGTTAAAACTGCTATTGAAGACGTTGCTCTTTCTGGGGAGTTCTGTAATACCAGACGTAGAATAGCTCATCTTTTTACTATGTATGGTTTTATTTTGTTTGTTGCTTCAACTGCTGTGATGGTTTTTTTCGCCCAGTCCGCCGAGAAATATACAATACTTCCACAATTGTGGCACATTGGTGCCAGCATGCTGGCTTTGGGTAGTTGGTGGTTTTGGTTGTTTATCCGAGTAGATGTTGTTGCTGAATCTAATAAGTGGTACAGCATTGAGTCAATGGACTTATTCAGTCTTTCACTGATGGCAACCTCAGCGTTGGCGCTTATTTGGTCTTTAAATGGTGGCGGTGTTACTCTTTACTTTGTTTTATTTATTTCTTCAAGTACTGTGCTATTTGGCGGTGTCTTGTGGTCCAAGTTTGCACATATGTTTTTCAAGCCTGCGGCGGCATTTAACAAAAGAATGACAAAAGCCGATGGCTCAAGAGAGAATTTGCCAGAGCCAGCTGATAGATCAAACCCTGAGGTAAGGGATAGGCACTCTATGGAGCTGTTGAAAGATGCGCCGCAAGAAATGGGACTGGGTATTAAGCGTGAAGCGCCACGCCATTATTAATTTAATTAGAGGGAGGAGGTATTATGCCAACTTTTGTATATATGACTCGTTGTGATGGTTGTGGATATTGTGTTGATATTTGTCCATCCGATATTATGCATATTGATAAGAAGTATCGTCGTGCGGTAAACATAGAGCCGAATATGTGTTGGGAGTGTTATGCTTGCGTAAAGGCATGCCCACAAAATGCAATCGACGTACGAGGTTATGCTGATTTCGCACCACTTGGACACAGCGTCCGAGTGCTACGTGAAGAAGAAAAAGGCACAATTTCTTGGCGGATAAAATTTCGAGATGGTCGTGAAAAGAACTTTGTCTCTCCAATAACAACAAAGCCTTGGGGTGAGAGTATTCCAAACGTAAGTGAGTTGCCAATGCCTTCAGAAGATGAGTTTAAAAATCAATTGCTTTGTCATGAGCCTGATGCCCTAAATATTGAGGAGGGTTTGCACACAATGAAAAATCTAAGGTTCAAAGAGGGGGTTTATTACTAATGGGAAAATATAAGACAGTCTATGAAAACTGCGACGTATTAGTAGTTGGCGGTGGCATGGGTGGCACAGGTGCTGCTTATGAAGCAAGATATTGGGGTCGTAATATGCGTATTGTTGTGGCAGAAAAGGCAAACATTGACCGCTCAGGCGCAGTGGCGCAGGGTTTGTATGCGATTAACTGCTACATGGGAATGCAATGGCAGGAAAACAACCCAGAAGATCATGTACGCTATGCGAGGAATGACCTTATGGGTTTGGTCCGTGAAGACTTGGCTTACGATATGGCGCGTCATGTTGACTCAGCTGTGCATAAGTTTGAGGAGTGGGGACTACCAATAATGAAGGATGAAAAAACTGGCCGTTACCAAAGAGAAGGCAAGTGGCAAATAATGATTCATGGTGAAAGCTTTAAACCAATTGTAGCGGAGGCAGCTAAGAAATCTGCAGATAAAATCTATAACCGTATCATGGTTACTCACCTACTTATGGATGAAAACCATGAAAACCGTGTTGCCGGTGCAGTTGGTTTTAACTGCCGCACAGGTAACTATCATGTATTCAGGGCTAAAACTGTGATTGTTGCAGCTGGTGGTGCATCTCATATTTTCAAACCACGCTCCGTGGGCGAGGGTATGGGCCGTACTTGGTATGCTCCGTGGAGTAGTGGTTCAGCGTATGCGCTATCTATTGAAGCTGGTGCAAAAATGACTCAAATGGAAAATCGTATTGTTTTAGCGCGCTTTAAAGATGGCTATGGGCCAGTAGGCGCCTATTTTCTACACTTAAAAACTTATACTCAAAATGGTTATGGTGAAGAGTATGAGTCTAAATGGTATGACCATACAAAAGAAATTGTGGGTGACTATATTGACCATACACCAACCCCAACCTGTCTTCGTAACCATGCTTTTATTGAAGAAGTTAAAGCAGGACGTGGCCCCATTCATATGGTCACAATGGAGGCGTTCCAAGATCCTCACCTTGAAGAAGTGGGGTGGGAAAACTTTCTTGGCATGACAGTTGGTCAGGCGGTAGTTTGGGCTTCTCAAAATATTGATCCAAAATACATTAATCCAGAATTAACCACAACTGAACCTTATGTTATGGGTTCGCACGCAACATGTTCAGGTGCGTGGTGTTCTGGTCCAGAAGACCTTGCTCCGCCTGAATACTTCTGGGGCTATAACCGCATGATGACGGTTGAAGGGCTTTTTGGTGCAGGTGATGCAATTGGTGGTACGGCACACGCATTCTCCTCAGGGTCATTTACTGAGGGTCGCTTGGCTGCGAAGGCCGCAATTAACTATATCCTTGATGGCAAGGGTGAGGATATAACCGTGTCAAAGCAAAAAATTGCCGACTTGAAGGAAGAAATATACAAACCACTAGAGAACTATTCAATAGGCCGAAATGAAATAGTCGGCGGCACAGTTTCACCAAGCTATCTGTTGCCAATTCAGGGCCTTCAGCGCCTTGAAAAAATTATGGATGAATATTGTGGTGGTATTGGCGTCAATTATATGACAAATGATAAGCTGTTAACTATGGGTCTAGAAAAGCTAGCGATTCTTGAAGAGGATCTTGATCATATTGGTGCTGAGGACAAGCACCAGTTAATGCGAGCATGGGAGCTAAAACATCGTCACCGTACCTCAGAAAGCGTTATGCAGCATACACTGTTTCGTGAAGAAACGCGTTGGCCAGGTTATTACTACCGCGGTGATGCAATGAAATTAGATGATGATAACTGGCATGTGCTTACGGTTTCTCGACGGGATCCAGAAACAGGAAAATACACCATGGAAAAAGTACCGGTCTATCATTTGGTTGATGATGAGCAGAAGAGTGACTAAGGTCAACTATAGGTTATAAACAATTTTGAGGCAAAAGATCGTTATACTCCCTGTATAGCGGTCTTTTTACGTTAAAAAAAAATGAATATTATTGACAAAACAGACGAAGAAATTCTAGCGATTGCTGGCCCAATGTGGGGCAATCTTATAAATAATTCCAACAATCAGAACTATATTGGTTTTACCAAGCATTTTTCCAAAGAAATGATGCGTGGCGCCAATGAGATTGAAGTCGGTAAACAATGGGCAAGAAACGAACTTACCAAGAACTTGTCAAAGGAAAGTGAGTTGCTTGGCATTCTAAGACGTGGCGAACATGTTAGTGTGCTCTATAAGCAGACCAATAACAAGATTTCTGGCGAGTTTTTAGGGCGCCTAGTATTGGGCGTAGAAGACGGAATCGTAAAAATATTCGGGGCAACTATATTCTAAAGCCACTATGCGTGAAACCATTCAAGACGATAAATTTGTTGAATTAAACTACAAAATCACAGACCAGTCAACTGGCGATATTATTGTACAAGTGGATGTGCCGTTGAGTTATGTGCAGGGTAATAACTCACCACTACTTCCGCAAGTGATACAAGCACTTGAAGGCAAAATTGTTGGTGATAAGATCGATGTTCCTATTGATTGTAACAAGGTATTTGGCAAGTGGGATAAAAGCTTAACGTTCACTGATAGTATTGAAAACGTTCCAGAAGAATATAGGGCTGTAGGCGTTAAAATTACAATGGAGAATGAAAACGGAAAACCTAAAGATTTTTTTGTTACCAAGATAGAAAACAACAAGTTAACTGTGGACGGCAACAACCCTTTGTGTGGAAGAAAGGTTGTTTTCTCTTTAGAGGTAATTTCAATACGCGATGCAACAGAGGCAGAGATTGTAACTGATGGAGCACCAGAGGTTATTCTAGATGAAACACTTCACTAGCATTAGTGGGCAAGACTTATGACACAAGACTTTTCTCTTTTTGAAATAAATATTGTAAAAAATACCGTTAACGAGCGCTGGGGTGAAATTGAGATTGAGTTGGCTGATGTAGAGGTGTCAAGAACGTCAAATAGAGAATCAACACCTTATCCAGCACTTGTTTGGGAGGCATCAAAGTGTACTTTTGTTGTCATAAAGGTTGATGATTTAGCTTATAAATGTATTTTCTATTATTTAGGTACGCAGCGTTTCGATACAGGTGTTAATGAGTATGATGATTTGCATAGTTGTGTTATGTCTATCATGAAGACTCAGGCGAATTTTTTGCTCACAAAAAACAACGATATCAATGTTGTAAGCACTTAATTTTTCTGCTAGTTAAGACGATTAAGCGATATTTTTAAGGCGTTGCGTTCACAATATCTACTTTCATTTTTAGTTCGTATGGGTATTTAGTTTCAAGTAATCAGAGATAAATACGCATCAGTCCAAGTGTTATATGTAGTGTGTTTCTCATCACGTAGCGCCCACCACACAGGGCTTTTATAGGGTTTATGGGGTTTATATAAACGTGTCATCGTGACTTAACTTGTTCGGAAGGTTAAGCATCTGTGAAGCAAGCTCTCGTCAGTGTTCACCTTTATTGAAAGCGGCCAACCTTGTTCCATTCTGCCTTGCAATTCCCGTGTTATAACGAATTATCAAACACGTGTGAGTCAAAATGCCAATTATTCTGCTCATCAATTGTAAGAATTAGACACCTTGGACCGCCCTGGTTGCGAATTGCGCCTGCCGCTCCGGGGTTGACAATCCAAGGTATTTCACTATTGTCGATTGTTTGTTTATGCGTGTGCCCATAAATAACAACCTTGGCATCTGGGTATGTTTTTCTGAGTGAGCTGTGGCAGGGTTGATGGTGTCCGTGCTTATGTCCGTGCTCAATGATTATTTTTCCACCAGGCAAGTCCAGTGACTCAACTTCCTTAAGGAAGGCTATATGGTGGTCGTTATTGCCTTGTACTGCGATAATTTTTTGTTTAGGCGTTAACTTTTGTAGTATTGATTCGTCGACAATATCACCAGCATGAATGGCAAAATCGCAGTTGTTTATCAGATTGATAATATTTGGATGAATGGTCCCATGCGTGTCTGAAAGAATGCCGATAGTTAACATAAAGAGGTCCTGAAATTTAACATAGTGAAGTTCCCTATACCTCTCTACCGTAGCAGAGGTTAACCATGTGCTTTGCTTCTGCGAAAAATAACCGTTTTTCCAATGCAGAACCAAAAAAAAATGAAATCGTTGTCAATAATAACACACTAAAGCTTAATTCTAGAAACAATAGATTGAGTGCTGGAGTAACCGACATCAAGAGCAAAGAGCAATGGCGGATTATAGCAACTTTTTTAGAAGAGATTTCGAAGTTAAATTTACGCATTGAGAGGTTTTTTGCACTTTCATCAGAATGTAGTAATTTCACACTTCTTGAGGATAGCTTTTCATGCTCATGTCTTGTTCAACTCAGTTTTTACGGTGTTTTGATAAATATAAGTCTTTAAATAAAAATAAGCGTTTCATTTTTACGTTGTGGTTGCGCATAATAAGATGAGTTTTCTAAAAGTGTTTGTTTAATTAACCTGTACCTATAAAGTTTTCTGTGTGGCATAGAAGGAACATATAGAAAAATAACGAGTCAAATCGGTAGTTAATTATTCTGGTATACCAATTGTGGTTGTATAGCTCAACATGTCAACTCTTCCGGTTGTAATTCTAAATTCAACGCCTTGAGATTGCTGAGCGTTACGCTCAATAATTAATCTCGAATAAATTAAACAGGAGTAATTGAAAATGACAAAAATGACCTCAAGTGAGGCCTTTGTAGAGACATTGGTTGCCAATGATGTGAAAGACATCTTTGGTATTATGGGATCCGCATTTATGGATGCTATGGATATCTTTGAACCGGCTGGT
>JBBWVS010000104.1:0-2930 GCA_050256335.1 Gammaproteobacteria bacterium
TCATAACCTTGCGGCAAGGAGTCAATAAAGCTGTCAATAAAACTGAGCTTCGCTGCCTGTTTAACTTCGGCTTCGGTTGCACCCGCACGACCGTAAGCAATATTGTAATAAATGCTTTCATTAAACATCACCGGATCTTGAGGTACGACACCCATCGCGCCGCGCACTGAGTCTTGGGTGAATTGTTTAATGTCTTGCTGGTCAATGCGTATTTCACCACTAGAGATATCGTAAAAACGAAAGAGTAACTTAGCAAGTGTTGATTTACCCGCACCAGAAGGGCCAACAATTGCTACTTTTTGCCCCGGTTTAAGAGTGAAGTTAATATTACTAAGCACTTCTGTTTTGCCAGCGTATGCAAAAGAGACGTTGTTAAATTCAACCTCGCCTTGAGTGACTTTAAGCTCAGGCGCATTAGCCACATCGGTGACTTTAGAGGAGCGATCCAATAGATCAAACATGTTATTCATGTCGATGAAATTATGTTTAATTTGGCGATAAATAATACCCAAGCCACCGAGCGGGATAAAGAGCTGTAAGAGGAGGGCCTGAATCATAATAAGGTCGCCCAAGCTAAGGCTATTATCGATCACACCCTGTGCTGCCATAATTAAAACAATAGTCACACCGACTGCAATCACTGCACCCTGGACAAAATTAAGCGCCGTCATGGAAGTAAAGCTTTTAGTGGCAACATCTTCCCAGCGTTGCATCGTATCACCGTAACGATCGACTTCAAATTTTTCTTGATTGAAGTATTTGACGGTCTCGTAATTAATCAAGCTATCGACTGCATTGGTATTGGCCTCGGATTGCATGTCATTCATTTGGTAGCGATACTTCATTCGCCATGTGGTGATGGCCAATGTCAAAGCCACATAAAAGAACACTGTTAATAAGGAGACTCCAGCAAAAAGAAGGTCGTAATTCAGCCATAAAATGCCGATCACTAAACATATTTCGAACAATGAAGGCAGAATATTAAAGACAAAAATAGAAAGTAAGGTAGAGACACTCAGAGTGCCGCGGTCAATATCACGGGTAATACCGCCAATACGACGATCCAAATGAAAGGACAAGTCCAAAGTATGTAAATGCCTAAAGACGCCGAGCGCAATCAAATTCATCGCGTGATAACGAACTTTAGCAAAAATAGCATCGCGCAGCTCATTAAACAGCGAGCTTGCCAGTCTTAATAGGCCGTAAGCCAACAACATGCCGAGCGGCAACACCAAGACTAAATTGGTCTGATCAAGGCCATCAACGATCTCTTTAAGTGCAAGGGGTACCGCAACATTAGCCATTTTCGCCAACATCAAAAAACTAACAGCCCAAATGACACGCGAGCGCATTTTAAGTAAATACGGCAAGAGTTTTTTTAAAACCTTAATATCTCTGGTTTTAAAATCGTAAGCTTTAGTTTGGAGTTGCATCAAATATTGCTTTAGTTAGAAAAGGCTTGATTGATTTGATCAAAGCCGAAACCTCGAGATTGCAAAAAACGTTTTTGTTTGGCAGATTCTTTATAATCGGTTGGCAAATCTTCACCATATTTGACTACTCTGATGTTTTTCGCCAACGCAAACCAATCAAAAACAGATAAATCAAAGGTCTCAATACCGCGTTGTTTAAGCTCGCCAGAAATCTTGATGGGACCTTTGCCTTGATTAAAGCGCATAACAATAAAGTCTTGTGCGAAACGCGCGTCACTTTGATAGTTCTGCTCAACCAGCAAGTCTATTGCACCAGTAATAAGGGCGCTATCAAAGTCTTTCTGTTGGAGTTTTTGCCTTATTTCCAGTTGCGAATGCTCGCGTCTAACAAGCATTCGCATTGCAGCAGCATAACACTCATTGGCGTTATTCTGCTGAATCTCCATCATCACTAGGCATTAGTTTTTCACGAATTTGCGCTTCAAGGGATTGAGCAAGTTCAGGATTAGCTATTAGGTAATCTCTTGCATTGTCTTTTCCTTGACCAATACGCTCACCAGCAACGCTATACCAAGCACCTGCTTTTTCAACAAAACCCAGATCGACACCCAAATCAACGATTTCACTCTCTCTAGAAATGCCTTGATTGTATAGAATCTGAAATTCTGCTTTTTTGAACGGTGGTGCAACTTTGTTTTTTAGGACTTTAACGCGAGTTTCATTACCCAAAATTTCATCGCCTTTCTTAATCGCGCCAATGCGACGAATATCCAAGCGAACCGATGCGTAGAATTTAAGCGCATTACCGCCAGTGGTGGTCTCAGGATTGCCAAACATCACACCTATCTTCATCCGCAGTTGGTTGATAAAAATTACCATGGTGTTGGTTTTCTTGATGTTTGCGGTGAGCTTTCTGAGCGCTTGCGACATTAATCTGGCTTGTAGACCCATGTGGGACGCGCCCATTTCGCCCTCAATCTCAGCTTTTGGCGTCAATGCCGCAACCGAATCGATGACAATAACATCAACACTACCAGAGCGGACCAGCATGTCGGTAATCTCAAGTGCTTGCTCGCCGGTATCGGGCTGTGAAATCAACAGCTCATCGATATTAACACCTAGGCGTTTAGCGTACTGAGGATCCAACGCATGTTCAGCATCAATAAAGGCTGCTGTGCCGCCTATTTTTTGCATTTCGGCAATGACGTGCAGCGTTAATGTTGTCTTGCCAGAAGACTCAGGGCCGTATATTTCAACCACACGACCTCGCGGCAAACCGCCAATACCGAGCGCAATATCAAGGCTTAAACTGCCCGTTGATACCGCTTCGATATCAGCTATTGCCTTATCGTCACCCAAAAACATCACTGAACCCTTGCCAAACTGTTTGTCAATTTGGGCAAGTGCCGCTTTTAGTGCTTGTTTTTTCTGTTCATCCACACGTTTCTCCCGAGTAAAATATTGATTAATTAGTACGAATTATTATAATGCCTTTCA
>JBBWVS010000105.1:0-1938 GCA_050256335.1 Gammaproteobacteria bacterium
AAGCGTGGCGGCGCTAGTTCTGCCAAGTAGCAATATCCATGTTGTCACAATGTAACAGCCCATGCTCTTGCCGATTTTCTTAGGACTGATCTAGCGAATGGGTGTCGTTAAGTGGTTTTTGATTTGGGTTGTGAGAGAAGAACCAAGAAGCAATTTTCTAGCCACACAACCTTAAGCACTATCTTGCTAGGTGCTGCAGTTGTCATGCTGAATTGTAATGCTTTGATACACATTGACATTATTGTGGTGATAAACTATGTGGATTCGATTGGAATAGGAGGTTGTCTATATTTATATCGCTCTTCACACCAGTTGCCTTTTTTATTTAAAGTGCACACAATATGTACTCTCATGGCGCCCCTGGAAATGATGGCTGTGATCAATTAAAGCACCCAATCGTGCAGTTGCAATGTAGGTTGAAGATTTTCATTGCCGTTTTTTGCTTATGATGCAAATATTGTATACAATATAGTTGACTCTGACCAATAAATAGCGAATAATGGCATATATAAATAATAATTGTATACAATACTATAAAATATAGTGATATGGGTTTAGATAAAAAACCACTCTCTGAAGAAGTTTTTCATATTATACGAGAGCTTATTGAAACTGGGGAGATGCCCCCTGGAAGCAAAATAAGTGAACCAAGTTTGGCAAAAAAACTCGCGGTTAGTCGCGGACCAATTCGTGATGCTATTACTAAATTAAAAACGTGCGGTCTTGTTGCAAGGCAACTCAATGTTGGCGCAAGAGTGCTTAGTTTGACCAATGAGCAATTAATTGAAATTTATCATATCCGTGAGCATCTTGAAGGCTTAGCCGCGCGCTTTGCTGCACAGAATATTGATAACGAGAGCCTTGAGTATTTGCAGTTGTTATTAAGTAATCAAGAAAAACAATTAAATGAAAAGCATGAGTATTATCAAAAAGAAGGCGATCTTGACTTTCATTATTTAATCGTTAAAGCGAGTTACAATAGCCATCTAATTAGTCTGTTTAACGATTCTTTGTATTACCTCATCAGGGTGTATAGATTTCAATACGGGATGAAAGGCAGGCGGGTTAACTCTGCTTACAAAGAACATAGTGCGATAGTGGACGCTATCGCTAATCAAGATGGTGAAATGGCAGAATTACTAATGCGTCAGCATATTCGCCTATCAAGAATGAATATAGAAAGACAAATTAATTGGAAGGGTGGGGATGAATCAAGGCAAACAATTTAGAGAAGCTGTTGCACAAAATGAGTTGTTGCAATGCTTAGGCACAACAACTGCTTACCATGCATTATTGGCAGAAAAATCTGGCACGAAAGCCTTGTATGTTTCTGGTGGTGGAGTGGCTGCCGGCTCACTGGGCGTTCCTGATTTGGGAATTTCCACTTTAAATGATGTTGCTGTCGATGTTGAGCGCATTTGCTCTCGCACCAGTTTGCCGGTTCTTGTCGATATCGATACCGGTTGGGGCGGGTCGTTTA
This sequence comes from Gammaproteobacteria bacterium, assembly GCA_050256335.1. Taxonomy (GTDB): domain Bacteria; phylum Pseudomonadota; class Gammaproteobacteria; order PS1; family Pseudothioglobaceae; genus Pseudothioglobus. The sequence continues at coordinate 1,481 of JBBWVS010000105.1, forward strand.
ATATTGCTCGTGCCATTAATACATTGGAAAAAGCCGGTGCAGCAGCTGTACATATTGAAGATCAAATCCAGCAAAAACGCTGTGGTCACCGCCCCAATAAAGCGCTGGTGTCTAAATCTGAAATGCTGGATAGGATTAAGTCGGCAGTAGATGCAAGAATCAGCGATGACTTTGTCATTATGGCAAGAACAGACTCGCTCGCACAACATGGCCTTGAAGCTGCTATAGACATTATGGGTGCCTGCGTTGACGCCGGCGCAGATATGGTTTTTCCTGAGGCAGTTAGTGAACTTGCGGTCTATAAAAAAATTAGCGAGTCAATAGCAGTGCCTGTACTGGCAAACATCACCGAATTTGGGGTGACGCCATTATTTACAACACAAGAATTAATCAGTGCCGATGTCAAGATTGCCCTTTATCCACTTTCCGCCTTCAGGGCGGCCAACCAAGCAGCACTC
>JBBWVS010000106.1:0-13306 GCA_050256335.1 Gammaproteobacteria bacterium
AGGGATTGATGGGAAAAAACATCACCGTCTTTGGCCTCATAAACAATAAATAGGCCATCATCACTGCCGAATTGCTGGCGAAACTCACTCAGTGCGTCCAGCGCTGGATCACCCTTCTCGAACCAAGACTCAATGGAAAAATCCAAAGTAAAACGGTTGGCACCAACACCCATAAAAACGGTTGAAAGCAAGGCCAGTACAAGCACTAATTTACGATACGGCCTAAGTTGCCCGGGAACTTTTTCAAAATAACGACTGAGCGCTAGAAGTAAATTCTTCATGTTAAATGAGCATTATGAATATTGAAATTTGGATGGTTATTTTATCAGCCATTAGCGCTTTAATAGGTTTTAATATGACATAACTAAGCTAGTCAATTAAAGGTTGCAGTTATTGTCGCAATTGTACCTGCCAGTACACTGGGCAGGGTATCAAAAAAATCCTTTTGTGGTCAATGACTCCTACATATATTTATAGAAATAATAAACGGTTAAACAGCAACCAAAGGCGATAACCACTATTCGCAGATATTTTGCGGACAAACTTTTCGCAAGGCGCGCCTTTAAGAAGACTCCAGATAGAGAAAAAGCAGAACTGCTGCTTGAACAAGCACTTGTGTTGTTTGCAGAGGAAGTGACTTGGCGTCAAAGAGCTGCAGTTGAATTGTCAGCAGGGTTAAGTAATTATGAAAACGCTCTCAGAAGCAGTGTTGGCGCCAGAATGCAAGAGAAACTCAGCGAAGGGCAAGCGAAATACATCGCCAGCTGTTTAGCGGACCATAAAGATATTTCATTGGCATTCTAAGGCTAGCTTTCGTTAATCATTGTAAATAAAGCTAAGCGGGGTTTTTCAAGAAGAGCTGCGAGCAGCCCGGTTCATTTACTTTATATCTTTAGCTATTAGCAAGCTCTTTAAGGGCATCCCCAGTTAATCGGTAACCGACCCATCCATCTTGTGGTTTTGCACCAATCGATTGATAGAACTGTATTGCCGGCTCATTCCAGTCCAGCACACTCCACTCGAATCGGCCACAATTTTTCGATAATGCTATTTTGGCCAAATGTTTCAAGAGAGCCTTGCCAGCACCACCACCCCTACTCTCTGGAGAAATGTACAAATCCTCAAGATACAAGCCATGCTTGCCGAGCCAGGTCGAGTAATTAAAAAAATAAACTGCAAGACCAACAGGTTCATTATTTATATTGCAAATAAGGGCGTTGGTTGTCGAGTCGCTGCCAAACAATGAGTTTTCAATATCAAGCTGGGTAGCAAGCACTTCGTTCTCTGCTTTCTCATAAACAGCAAGCTCTATGACAAACCTGAGGATAAGAGCTGAGTCTTCTACAGTTGCTTGACGGATTTCTATGGCGGACATTTTGTTACTCCAATTTCTAGTCATTAATAACTATTAATTACCGTCGCAATTGTAGCACCATCTAAAACCTAATTCGAAAAATTGTCGACTTTATCCCCAGTAGCCACATCTAGCTTTTTAATGTCTTACGATTCCAGTAAATGATCACAGGTGTAATAATAACGGTTGGTGCAATCCACGCCATCCAAACAGGATCGGTTGATACGTTTGTCACTAAAGCGGCCGTGAGTGTCGCAATGGTTCCCGCGAGCATATTGGTAAGATGTCGAGCAATGCGTTTATTGCCAATTGTACGTCTTGAGATATGGCTTTTCATATCAGTCAGACCAATACCAGCAGATATGATTGCAAATACAGCCAACGTCACCCACATGTCATCGCCTTCAGCATAAAGGATATAGGCACCGAGAGCCATGGTGATTGCTGTTATCAGCATAACAAAAACCGCAAACCAGTCCAGCTTACTGGGCTTGCCGGAGCGATTAACAGCAAAACGCCAACCAGCAAAAACCAGATAACTACTAAAAATTGCTATTATAAATAAAAACATTTTTTCACTAATAATAGCCAACGGTATCGCAGTAATACCAATCGTGGCCATACTTAGCGCATAGATACGGCCAACTTTACGGTGAAAGTTGGCGCCTTTTTTACTTGATACCGCCATCAAAGCACAGATTAGCGCGATTGAGCCACCAGCTATGTGTACGAATAATAACATTTCTTCCATTTTGATCTACATGTGAACGAATGTCACATGATAGCACAAACGGCAGTATTTACGAAACTAGCCTGACGCGGAAAGAGCGGCCTTTTAATTTACCATTAGAGAGCTTTTTCAATGCTGGCTTAACCATATTAAGATGCACAGCCACGTAAGACCAGTTGGATGAAACGTTAATTTTTCCAACCGAATCACCGGGAATTCCGCCATCTCCTGTAAGTGCGCCAACGATATCACCTGGACGTAGTTTTTGTTTTTTGCCGCCATCAATTTTAATGGTGGCCATGAGTGGCTTTTTCACTGGTTTATCCAGCAAACTTTCCGAAGGCAAAGGATCGCTATATTTTTCAGCATCAATACCCAGCTCCAGTGCATCCACTTTATGCATCTCTCTATTGCTGTACAAAGTGCAAGCAATGCCACTACTGCCCGCTCTACCCGTACGCCCAATTCGGTGTACATGTGTTTCAGGATCGTGGGCAATATGGTAATTTATTACCAAGTCAAGTGCATCAATATCCAGCCCTCTGGCGGCTACATCAGTTGCTACCAGTACAGGAATACTTTTATTAGAAAATTGAATCAACGCCTGATCGCGCTCGCGCTGATCAAGGTCGCCATGAATCGCCAGCGCATAAAAACCCCAATCGTTGAGCTCGTCCGACACGTCTTGGGTATCGCGCTTGGTATTGCAAAAAACCAAGGCGGAATTCACGTTATGCTTTGCCAATAGCAAACGCAGAGCAATCATTCTTGATTGAGCATCGCTCACTTGATGAAAGGCCTGCTTAATAGTCTCCTCATCATGAGTAGAGGGCGCTTGAACAATAATCGGGTCAAGCATAACGCGCTCTGCAATTGATTCAATTTCTCGTGGAAAGGTTGCACTAAAAAGCAGCGTTTGGCGATTTGTCGAAATACAATCGATAATATCATCAATCGTATCTTGAAAACCCATGTCCAGCATACGGTCCGCCTCATCCAGCACCAAGGTACTTACCGAGCCGAGCCTCAACGTTTTCTTGCGCAAGTGGTCATCAATTCGTCCAGGCGTGCCCACCACAATATGCGCACCACGCTCCAACGAGCCAATTTGTGGGCCAATGGGCACACCACCACACAATGTTAATATTTTGACGTTGTGCGTTGCTCTAGCGAGTCGACGCAATTCACTGGCCACTTGATCAGCAAGCTCACGTGTTGGACACAACACCAAAGACTGGGTTTTGAACAGCTTAACATCAAGCTTTTGCAATAAGCCCAAGCCGAATGCCGCTGTCTTGCCCGAGCCAGTTTTGCCTTGACCAATGACATCCTTGCCAGACAGAATCCCCGGCAAACTCATCGCCTGTATAGTTGTCATCGTATGGTAGCCCAAAGTGCTTAAATTGGCAATTAGCTCAGGGTTTAGACCAACAGATTTAAAAGTTACATCACTCACAGTATTTACTCATAAAAACAATAGCCGACATTTTACGCTAGTCACCAAGTTCGGATTGCGACGTCAGCATGGATGAGCGCGAAAAATCGTGTTTTTGGTAAAAAAGATGTGCGCCCTTGTTATCACTATCAGTCAGTAAACTGATGCGCTTGCATCCTTGCTCTTTTGCAAATTGGATCGCATAATCAAGCAACTTCGAGCCCATACCTTGATCTCGATATTTCGGCAAAACCACCATGTCCTCAAGTATCGCAACTCTTGAGCCAAGGGTTGCTGATACTGTAGAGTAGATTCACCATCACAATAATATCGCCCGCTTGGCACACAAGCAAAATATCATCCACATCTTTACCATCAATAATGGCAGGTAAGCCACGTGCACTGCGTTTAACCTTTGGTTTGGATAAGCTCAGTTTAGAACTAAACAATCACCCTTAACTTCCTTTCTAATACTTGCACCTCAAGGCGCGTCGTTTGCGGGTAAGGGACTTCACCATCCGCTTCAACCGCAAAGCCCTCATCAGAGCTAATGACAACGCGCTTGGCGAGAAAGTTTTTCAGAATTGGCTCGTTAACATGCGTGCCTTTCATTATTTTTGGTATCAAGTTGAGGATTTGCACACGGCCAATGCCATCAGCCACCATAACATTAAGCAGGCCGTCATCAACTTGAGCATCGGGGCAGACCCAAAATCCACTACCAAAACAACGGCCATTGGTAACGACTGTCATCGTTGTTGGCTGCTCGAAAGGCGCCTGATCATCAATCTGAATACTAACTTTTGGAATGCGGTAGTCAATCAGCGTTTTCATAATAGCGGCAAGATAGGCGGCCATTCCAGTAAGAAACTTAGGCACCGTGATAAAGTTAAGCGCCGCTTGGGCGCCAAAGCCAATGTCCATACCGTTCATAAAATACTGTGGATCGTTATCCGATGAGCTGTTCGTTAATCGCCCCACGTCAAACAGTTTGGTTTTGCCTTTGGCAATTTTTTCAACGGCCACACGCCAATCAAATACTTTGCCTCCAATTGATGTTTCTGGTGGGATTACCTTGGCAAAGTCATCGCCATTACCCAGTGGAATCACGCCCAGTGGTAAAGTCTCGCCCTCGTTTGATGCTCGCAGCAGCCCGTTCACCACTTCGTGAACCGTGCCGTCTCCACCAACTGCAATGACCGCAGAGTATTTCTCGGGTGCTTTTTCAGCAAGGGATACGGCCTCAAGCGGGGCAGACGTTGCTACAACATCAAATTCAACACCGGATTCAATCAATGCTCGCTCGACCTCTGGCCAGTGCTTTATTGCGCGGCCTCGACCTGCAATAGGGTTATAAATAACAAGATGTCGACTCATAATCTTTGGATGCTTTAATTTTAATTGATTATCTCAACCTCTGTCTTTTCAAGGTCAATAATTGCACTTCTAATGCCATCTGGAATATCTGCCTTGATATTTTTAATGTAATCAAACATTACAATCTTGCCATCACCCAAAGCGGCCAACCTATTGTGTTTCTGGCTTATGACAGCGTATTTCATTATAAAATGCTGCCGCGCTAATGACTCCACCCTAACCCCCACCGTTATTTGATCGGGAAAAGCAAGTGGGTAAATAAACTTGCATTGGGTGGAGGCCAATATAGAAGAAATTCGCTTATCGCCAAGCAGGCCATCGGCATCAATTTTCTCAAAATAGGCAATTCGTGCCATTTGAAAATATTTGAAATATTCGATATTGTTAACGTGTTGTAGGGCGTCCATATCGCCCCATTCAACTTTAATGTCCACAACAACTGCAAAGTCATCTAACAATTCATTCATTTTTTGTCCTGTTTTTTAGAGATCTTTGGATAGTTCTCTTATAAATTAAAAAATTTCCTTAAAAACACTGCGTCGTTTTCAATCCCTGCCCGAACCTTCTTATAAAGCTCTCCTCTGACTTTTGCTTTGGTGGCTTGATACGCTCTATTATCAAGCTTTACGTATTCACTCGCCAAGCTTTTCGCCGACTCCAATAGCTCTTCTGGTTCAACCAGCTTATCTAAGAAACCAGCTTGAAGTGCATCTTTTGGTTGGAAAAATTCCGAAGTCAACATGCTTCGATTAAAACTCGCTGGCGTCAGTTGATTACGGCAAATTTCAATTGCAGACTCTGGCACAACCAAGCCAATAGCCACTTCATTAGCACCCATTTTGAAAGGCCCGTCGATGCCAATACGATAATCAGCGCTGAGCATAATGAATACGCCCATCGCAACGCAATGACCGGAATTTGCAATAATCACCGGTGTCGGAAATTTAAGGATTCTCTCAGATAATTCAAAGCCGCCAATTAGCATTTGCAGGGCTTTTTCACCGCCTGCTTTTAATGTTGGAAGGTCAAACCCCCCTGAGAATACCCCCTCACGTCCGGTAAGCACCACAACCGCCTTATCCTCAACGGCTTGATCAAGAGCCGCATTGAGCTCTGTCTGCATGTCGGGCGATATCGCATTGACTTTGCCATCATCCATGGTAATGGTGGCCACTGAATCTTTTAATAGATAGCTAACTAACGCACTCATAGAAGAATAGAGTTAATGAAAAGGCTAAGTATAAAACATTTTTTAGCTCTAAGTACTCAGCCTAGTGCTAAAGGGCGATATTAATTACGATATAAACCACACACCATTGGTTAGTTGACAATCAAGAGAGTCTAGCGCCATGTGAATAACCAAGCCGATGCCGATAATACGAAATTTTGGAATAAAGCAAAAAGCCGCATATAAGGCAATAGGAATAAAACCGTGCAGCGGATGAAAGCCAATACCACAGCGCGCCGCATCATAAATCGGAACAGCCAGAAGATGATCAATATCAACCAGCATTGTTGCCATCATGACAAAATAGGCAAACTTCCAGTTACTACGAAAGAACAAGCCAACAACAATAGCAGGGACGATAAAATGTAGGGCTATATGAATGATGAGAGCGCCTCCTATGACAATTACTGCGAAGACATTATCATATACAAGATAAGCAATACTACATGTAATAATTCACTGGCCTTTTACTTTGAGTTTTTGGTGTTGGGAGTAGATTTTAGGGATTGAGTTCTTGTAGTTCGCTTTTTAAGACGCCGCAAATCATACACACCTTCTTGTTTGCGAGGATCAACATCAGCAGAAAATATTTTGTGTTTTAGTACCTTTTGTGTCGCTGTAACGGGCAAAGATTCGACAAAAAGAAGCCAGCCTGGGGCTTTGTAATACGCCAAACGCGCAAAACAATGGTTAAAGATATCAAGAGCTGTCGCCTCACTTATTTGAGTTTGTGTCGCCGGCACAATACAAGCAAAGACCTCTTCGTCTCTTAGTTCATCAGTTACTGCAATACAGGTTACTTGAGCTACAGCAGAGTGCCCTTGGATAATTGCCTCAACCTCGGCAGCTGCAATGTTTTCACCAGAGCGCCTAATAATATTTTTCTTACGATCAACAAAATAAATCATTCCAGTTTCATCCTGAAAAACACTATCTCCAGTATGAAGCCAACCACCTTTCCAAGCGTCTTCGGTTATCTCAGGTTGATTTAGGTAACCCAGAAAAGCCCATTTACGTGGCGTTTGAGCTGAATGACGTAGCAGCATTTCACCCGATTCACCAACCGGAACATCGTTATCATGCAAATCCACCACTCGCACCTCTAAGCCAGGTTGCGGTTTGCCTATAGCACGTGTGTTAATTTGGCGCGGCTCATGACAATCTAGAAAAAGACGACAAAACTCTGTCATCCCCCAGCCCTCTATCAAAGGAAACCCAAACCGCCGCTCAAAAGCCTCATGCAAAACCGGCTCTAATCCGGCGCCAAAGGCAAATTTAACCTTATGATCTTGATCGTGTTCAGTTGGCGCTGCTTTCATTAGGATTGGTACAATTGTGCCCAAATAATGAACAATCGTTGCTTCAGTCTCTCGAATCATAGGCCACCATTTACTGGGGCTAAATCGCTCTGGCTGAATTTGACAATTGCCAGTCAGCATCACAGCAAAGAGCGAAAGGATTGCGGCGTTAATATGAAAAAGTGGCAAGGGGTTTAGTAATCTCTCCTTTCCTTCTTCAAACTGAATAACGCCGCCTCTTGTTAAGTACCAGAACCCAACCATCAATTCATATTCGTGGCCTGTACGGCAACCCTTTGGTTTGCCCGTGGTGCCACTTGTGTAGAGTAAGCTTGCCTCTGTCTCAGTATGTACCGCAGTGGCATCAGGGGCTCGAGTTAAGGACAAGGGGATATTTTTCTGTATATTTTCAAACAGTACCACTGGTATCTTCCTAGTAGACTCACTCACGCCATCCATAAATTGCTGACTTCGTCGCTGCAAAACAATAGCCAGCTCAACGCAAGAATCTTCTAACAAGTAGGCAATTTCAGCTGAACGGTAATCAGGATTCACTGGCACAATTGAAATACCCAATTGATTACACGCAAGTTTAATAAACACAAACTCCACTTGATTTTCAAGCAGAACGGCAATACGATGACCATGACCATACCCAGCGATACTTAGTTGACTGGCAATCTTATCTACTTCCTTTTGAGCGCCCAGATAAGTGATGGAATAACCGTTTGGATGGTACACACGATCAAGATCTTTGGGTGCCATCAAAAAAATATTGTTTGGGTATTGAGCTACCGCCTCTTGAAAAGCCTTGCCGATGGTTTTTCCTTGCGCTGAAATCATTATTTCTCCAATAAATAAGACTTTGTTCCGTTAAAAACCACGGCCTTTGTTGGTTACTATTATGTAAACATCTTGCTCGAATTACAACTACATTTTCATGATACAAACCCAACCAGACAAAGTGCTAACCCACTCAAGAGCCAATTCACACACAAACCGATAATACCCATAACAACTTAATAAAAGCGTTTATCTAGTTCCCTGAAAAAGATTTAATGCAATCTTACCCTCAATCATTAAATCAAAGCTTACGTTCATTTATGTGCATGTGAAATATTAGTGGATTGTTCGTAGTATCAGCTTGCTATGCGGGATTTGAATTGCACTCAAGTTTTTGGATAAATAGAAAATTTTCAGTCAATATGATTGACAGCCATCAAGTCTCGCTCTGCAAGTCTTTGAATAGTGTGAATTACGAGCTATAATAATAGCATGTCTATAAAAATGAGAGAAAGATATGGATGTAATTTACACAGAAAAAAGAGCAAAAAATATATATGATCAGTTGCTTGTATTGTTCCACAGAGGCAAGTTAGACGATGACCTTAAAGATGTTCATACAGACAATAATAAGATTATCACTTTTACATACGAAGACGGCACCAAAATAGAATTATGGTATAGCGTCATACCCGCAGGCAACACTTGGCTAAGCACCAAGCCAACATAAGGCTAGACAAAGTTCAGAAAATTCAATTAAATGACAAAAAAATACCCTGCCTTAAGAGGTCGGGGTATTTTGCATAAAAACCGTACTTAGAGCAAAAGCTCTAGAGTTGAAATTTTTATTGGCCTTTAAGTAGAGCTTGCATTGTGGCGCCCATTTCCGAAGGCGTTGGCGAAACCAAAATACCCGCATCTCGAAGGATTTCTACTTTCTCTACAGCGCTTTCACCAGTAGAGTTAACAATCGCACCCGCGTGACCCATAGTACGCCCCGGAGGAGCAGTTAGACCAGCAATATAAGCGGCCACTGGCTTGTTCATATGCTTTTGAAAATACTCGGCTGCTTCGGCCTCCTGAGGGCCGCCAATTTCACCAATAATCATGATCGCTACAGTATCATCATCCTGCTCAAAATGCTTTAAGATCTCAGTAAACGAACTGCCGTTGATTGGATCACCACCAATACCAACACTGGTACTGATACCGATACCCAATTCTTTCATTTGAGAAGCCGCTTCATAACCCAAAGTGCCTGAACGCCCGATTAAACCCACATTGCCTTGCATATAAATATGGCCAGGCATAATACCCAACATCGCCTTACCCGGGCTGATCGTGCCAGCGCAGTTAGGGCCTGTGAGAACCATACGCTCTGCAGGCCTGGCACTATTGATATAGCGCTTAACCCTGATCATATCCTGTGTCGGAATACCGTCTGTGATATTGACACAAAACTTAATACCCGCTTCAGCCGCTTCCATAATGCCATCTGCTGCATAAGCAGGTGGGACAAACGTGATGCTCGCTTCAGCGCCTGTCGCCGCAACAGCCTCTTGCACTGTATTAAAAACAGGTTTGCCTAGGTGGGTTGTACCCCCTTTGCCAGGGGTAACACCGCCAACAACATTCGTACCGTATTCAATCATCTCTTGTGCATGGAACGAGCCAATGCGACCTGTGATGCCTTGAACAATAACTGGCGTTTTTTCATTAATAAAAATACTCATAATTGATCCTTATTTTCCTGTTGCTTCTTTCCAAGCAGCAACAACTTTAGTAGCTGCATCTGCTAGGGTATCGGCTGTAATAACTTTCTTACCGCTCTCTCTTAAGATTCTCTGACCTTCTTCAACATTCGTACCTGACAAGCGCACCACGAAAGGCACATCAATATCACGCTTATTTAACAAGTCAACAATGCCTTGAGCTACCCAATCGCAACGGTTAATGCCAGCGAAAATATTAACCAACAGTGCTTCAACAGAAGTGTCAGATAACACCAACTCAATCGCTGTAGCAACACGCTCCGGGGAGGCGCCGCCACCAATGTCTAAGAAGTTAGCCGGCTCACCGCCTGAGTGTTGAATCATATCCATCGTAGCCATTGCAAGGCCCGCACCATTAATCATACAGCCAATGTTTCCATTCAAGCCAATGTAGCTTAGATCATGCTCAGCGGCATTGATTTCACGTGGGTCTTCCTGTGTCTTATCGCGACATTCATAAATTTCTGGTTGTCGATAAAGAGCGTTTTCATCAAAGCCCATTTTTGCGTCAAGCGCCATGATTTTATTGTCGGTCGTTAGAATCAACGGGTTAATTTCTAATTGGTTCGCATCGGTGTCACGAAGACAGCGGTAGCAAGCCATAACTGCTTTACTTGCAGGACCAATCGCTTCTTTTGGCAGCTCTAATGAGAAAGCCAATTGACGTGCTTGGAACTGCTGCATGCCAACCGCGGGATCGATTGTAATTGTTGAGATTTTTTCAGGTGTTTCTTCTGCAACTGTTTCAATGTCCATACCACCCTCCGTAGAAGCAATCAGAGTCACTCTTTGAGTGGCTCTATCTAGGACAATACTGAAATATAACTCTCTTGCAATGTCACTGGCTTCTTCAACGTAAATGCTAGAAACCATCTTGCCTTCAGGGCCGGTTTGGTTAGTAACTAAGTTGTTACCAAGAAAATGATCACAAAAATCTGCGATCTCTTGATGGCTTGTACATAATTTAACACCGCCCGCTTTACCACGTGCACCAGAGTGAAGTTGCGCCTTAACAATCCACTTATCGCCGCCCAATTCGTTGGCTTGATAAATTGCTTCAGTTGCTGAATGGGCAACACCGCCTCTCGGCACTGGAACGCCATATTTTGCCAAAATTTTCTTGGCTTGATACTCATGAATATTCATAGTTAACCTTAATTATTTTGCTTGGATTGCATTATCCGTATTAACGATGTTTTCTGCCATTTTTGCAGAAGCTGCATCGATCATACGACCGTTTAATTGTGCCGCACCACGACCTTCCTTTGCCGCCTCTTCAAGCGCTATAAGAATGTCTTTTGCGTGCTGAACTTCAGATGGCGGTGGTGTGTATACATCATTAGCCAATGCGATTTGAGATGGGTGAATCGCCCATTTACCTTCAAATCCAAGAGCTGCACCACGACGTGCTGCATCCGTATAGGATTCAGGATCGTTAAAGTCGCCGAAAGGGCCGTCAATTGCACGGATGCCGTATGCACGGCAAGCAACCAACATTTGAGAAAGGCCTGCGTGCCACTGGTCACCAGGATAATCTGGGTTCAAACCGCCGATAACGGTAGTACGAGCGCGACAACTTGCAGCATAATCAGCAACACCGAAATGCATCGCTTCAAGACGCTCATAGCGGCCTTTCTTAGCAATATCCAGTACATTTGCCATACCAAGCGTTGTCTCAATAAGGACTTCGATGCCGATACGATTTTTCATACCTGTAGAAGTTTCAATCTGGTTTAGCATGGCAGAAAGCATGTACACATCTGAAAAAGTACCCGCTTTAGGAAGAAGGATAGTATCCAAATTTTCACCCGCTTGCTCAACCACCTCAACCACATCACGATACATATAATGTGTGTCAATACTGTTAATACGCACTGAAACAGTCTTGCCGTTACCGCGCCAATCTAGATCGTTAAGTCCTTCAATGATATTTTTACGAGCTTGTACCTTATCACTTGGTGCAACAGCATCTTCCAAATCTAAAAATACATAGTCTGCAGCACTGTTTAATGCTTTTTCAAACATTTTAGGATTTGATCCCGGTACGGCTAATTCGCTACGTTGCAATCTCTGCATGACAGGTTCGTGAATAATGTGGCTCATATAATTTCCTTATTGTTTAATTAATTAACATCAATTGCTGTAGAAGCTTATTAGCGTCAACAGAAATTAAACTACAGATGGTGGTTTAAACCGACAATTGTTGTCAAGGAGTTGTATTATACAAACCCTTAATAGGGTGCTAGTTGAGTAATTATCACCGTCAATTTAGGTCAAGTATATTCAGCAAAGCCATGACCAAGTTCTGGCTGGATCATTATGTATCTTTTTTTTGATGGGGTTATGGAACTATATGAGAAATAGTTAGGGAGGAGGTGGGGATTAATACCGTTTGATTAGCAACAGTCTACCCCCTATCAGTTACTTGATTAACTCCGTATAGATTGTTTTTCTTCATTATTTCAATCGTTTCTGGCAGTAAATTCTTCTCCCAACCGCTTTCTCCAGCGACGATCATTTTCATCGTTTCGCGAGCAGAAATATCAACCACATTATTTGAAAAGCGCTCAATTGATATCAATTGATTATTCTGTATTAACTGCGCAACAATGTGTTTTAAACTTTCCGGTTTAGGCGCATTGGATAGACTCATTAAACGACCCTCTTCGAAAGCAGGATAGACCATCACTTTAGTGTCGTTATGAAATAGTTTCCCCAGCCCTTCAAGGGTACCGCCTTCCAGCGTTTGATATAAGTCATCATTAAAAACATAGGGCAAATCAATCGCTTTAATTAAAATAGCAATCGGTTGATTGGTGTGTCGGCGAAGCCACGAGCTGAGACTAAAATAACGCACATAATCCGATAACACAACATGCATGCCTAAGGAGTTAGCCAAAGTGACTCGCGCAAGAAAATCCTGGTTATCTATTTTTTTCTCAGAAACCAGTTGAGACATTGAAATTTCAGCCAGACGAACCGTTTGCTCTTCATTTGATTGTGCAACATCCGATAATAAGCGAACGCCGCATTCTGTCATATCTAAATGTGCTTTAGTGGGTGGCTTAAAAGAGCCACGAGTAACCACAGTTGGTTTTTTGTAAAGTACGTCCCGTGGCACTGCTGGGTTGCCATGATTGTCAAACATAACCGCTCGAGTAAGCCAATTTTCTACCAGTAATACACTCGCTAAACGATTATCAACGTCTTTAAAATGATCACCAGAAAAATGAATTAAATCGATTTCTATACGATCATCGCCAAGATTATCTTTTAGTGATTGAATAAAAATATTTTCATCGTGTCGATAATGAAAGGATGCATAAATT
>JBBWVS010000107.1:0-2735 GCA_050256335.1 Gammaproteobacteria bacterium
TCAGTCCTATTTCGTGGTCAGGTATTTCAATGCACCCCGTTGAACATGTGCTTTATTTCAGCTCGATACTCATTCATTTTGTTGTGCCGACTCACCCAATCCATGTTTTATTTCACATGCTTGCGATGACCATTGGGGCAATGATTGGCCATACTGGTTTTGATGGATTCTTTATTAAAAATAAAAATAGAATGGCATTGGGACATTTTCACCACCAATTACACCACCGCTATTTTGAGTGCAATTACGGCACAATTGAATTGCCTTGTGATGTTTGGTTTGACTCTTTTCACGATGGCACGCAGGGGGCGACAGAGCGCATGCGACAAAAACAAAGAGAGAAAATTATTAGCAATAAGACTTAAACAATATTCCCTACAATTGAAAGGGCCGGTTCACTTCTGTTCATTGTGTAAAAATGAAAATCGTTGACACCTCTGACCTTCATTTGCTGGCACATTTCGCTAACAACATCCAAACCAAACGCTCTAAGACTGTCCATATCGTCTCTATACATTTCCAGTCGATTAAGAATCCATGATGGTATATCGGCATCACAAATTTTAGAAAAGCGCGTTAATTGCACATAATTGGTAATCGGCATAATACCCGGTACGATAGGAATATCAGCGCCAAGTTGTTGCACTTCATCGACAAAGCGAAAGTAAGCATCAATATTGTAAAAATATTGGGTGATGGCGCTATCAGCACCGGCCTTGACTTTGTTAACAAAATATTCGATATCGGTTGCTACAGTTTTTGATTGTGGGTGTTTTTCTGGGTAGGCGGCAACGTTAATAATAAACCGATCGCCGTGCTTGTTTTTGATAAATTCAACCAATTCGCTGGCGTAATGAAACTCGCCAATGTCACGAATTGCAGGTGGAATATCGCCGCGGAGAACAACCACACGACTGACACCAAGTCGAGCATATTCGTCAAGTAGCCTTGTTATTTGTTCTTGATTGGAGCCAACGCAGGTCAGATGAGGTGCAACGGATGTAGTAGTTGTATCGCTTAGTTGATTGATGGTGTCAAAAGTAGCATCCTGGGCCGAGCCAAGCGCGCCAAAAGTGACCGAGTAAAAATCAGGATTGGTGGTGTCCAGCGTATCAAGGGTTCTACCTAAGTTTTGCTTTCCTTGCTCTGTTCTGGCAGGGAAAAATTCGTAGCTGATATTCATGGTATCGGGCGCTCTGTGGTGTTGATTAGGCGTTCATTATAAAGAGAACATTTAATGAATAAAAATGGTATTATTTCATTAATCTATTAATATTACTCATAGAGATATTTACAACAATCATTTAAAAATTTTCTGAGTGATAAAAATGAATAAAAATCTCCAATTATGATTGAACGCTCCCACCTCTCTATTTTGCGTGAAATAGAGCGAAATGGAACTCTGACTTCTGCTGCAGAAAGTCTTCATTTAACGCAATCTGCCTTGACCCATGCCATCAAAAAACTTGAACAGCGATCGAACGTCAAGTTGTGGCATAAAGAAGGGCGTGCTATACGCCTAACACAGGCGGGAAACTATCTATTATCTGTGGCCAATCGCTTATTGCCACAACTTGAACATGCTGATCAAGTGATTGAGCGTTTTGCTAGAGGAGAAAAGGGTGTGATACGTATTGGTATGGAGTGTCACCCTTGCTATCAATGGCTGTTAAAAGTGGTGGCGCCATATATTGAGCGTTATCCAGAAGTGGATATCGACGTTAAACAACAATTTCAATTTGGCGGCATGAAAGCATTACTTAATTATGATATTGATGTTTTGGTTACACCAGATCCAATTCATCAGGCGGGGGTGACATTTAAATCGGTATTGGATTATCAGCAGGTATTGGTTGTGAGCAAAAAGCATGCTTTGGCTAAAAAAATACAAGTTGAACCAAAAGATCTCGCTGAAGAGGTGCTTTACAGCTACCCTGTTGATATTGATCGGCTGGATATCTACAGCCAATTCTTAAACCCTGCACACTGTATACCTAAAGAGCACAAAAGTATCGAGGCGACCGACATCATGCTGCAACTTGTTGCAGCTGGGCGTGGCGTTGCCGCGTTGCCACACTGGCTAGTGAATGAATACGCCGACAAGATGGCAATTCAAGCAGTACGTCTAGGTAGAACTGGTATCAGCAAAAGCATTTATCTAGGTCTTCGCGATGACGATCAAGGTGTTGATTATATTCAAGCATTTATCAAGCAAGCGCAATCGTTAGATTAGCAATGCCGCTCCAGTGGGCGTCCAGCGTGCATTTTTTGTATCACAGTCTTTCAAGTTGTGAATTAACTAATTGCGATGAGAATTAACTAGTAAGGTATAATCGCGACTGGTTTTTTGTGAATAGTGAAATATAACAACGTATGTCGAAAAGTGATTACATTGAATTAGAGGGTGTGGTTAAAGAGAAGCTACCGAACACAACTTTTACTGTTGAGTTGGAGAACGGTCACAGTATACTCGCGCACATCTCTGGTAAGATTCGAAAGCATTACATTCGCATTTTACCTGGTGATAAAGTGACTGTTGAAATGACACCGTATGACTTAACCAAAGGTAGAATAACATTTAGGCATAAATAGGCCTAACCTTTGCCGCTGTGGTGGAATTGGTAGACACGTCGGATTCAAAATCCGATTCCTTTACGGGAGTGACGGTTCAAGTCCGTCCAGCGGTACCATAATTTATCTGGAGAAGCGAGAATGGACAATCTCTTAGCAGAAGC
>JBBWVS010000108.1:0-2563 GCA_050256335.1 Gammaproteobacteria bacterium
TAGAATTGGTGTCTTCTCTTTTATGGCAGTTTTGAAGCACGCTGAGGATTTCGACCTATCACCCGATACTGTTGATGCACTGACTGGCAAGAGGATCGGTCGACCTGCCAGTGCTTCATTCAGAACCCTAGATGTTGTTGGACTTGACGTGATGAAAAATGTCGTCAAGAATATTTTTGATAATGCTAAAGACGATCCTTGGTTGGAGTTATTTAAATTACCTGGATGGGTAGAAGGCCTGATTGAGAAAGGCTCTTTAGGAAGTAAAACCAGGAAAGGTATTTACGAAAAGCGCGGCAAAGATATTTACGTTTTTGATACCGGACTTGGCGACTATCGTCTTTCAGATAAAACGATAAGTCCTGTTGTGAAAAAAATCTTAAAAGAAAACGGTAATATTGAGAAATCACTATTGGCCTTGGCGGAATGTGACGATCCACAGGCGCAGTTTTTATGGTCTGTTCACAGAGATGTTTTCCATTACTCTTGCTACCAGTTAGAGCATATTGCAGACACAGTTCGCTGTGTTGATATGGCACTCAGATCTGGCTTTGCCTGGAGTTGTGGTATTTTTGAGCAAGCACAAGTAGTCGGCTGGGAAGTAATTCGTGGCATGCTTTTGAGCGATATTGCCCAAGGAAAAACACTTGCCAGTGCAGACTTGCCTGAATGGACAATGAATCGATCGTTTGTTTATAGCGATGAAGGTGCTTTTAATCCTAAGTTGGATAAATACGTTCCGAGATCAACACATCCCGTCTATGAAAGACAACTATTCAAACCAGTACTTGCCGGCGAAAAAGCACATGAACAAGATATTTTGCTTGAAAGTGATAGCATTAAATTAATCGATCTTGGCGATGGTATTGCCAGTATTTCATTTAAAACCAAGATGAACGTGCTGAGCGCTTCTGTCATCACTGGCACTAATAGTGCGCTAGATTATTTGGAAAACAATGATTTTCACGCGCTAATCTTCAAACAAGAGAAAGAGCATTTTTGTGCGGGTGCCAACCTATATGAAATTGTCTCGGCGGTGAAATTAGGCTTGCTTGAAAAAGAACCTGGTTTAGCGGCTAAAGCGAAGAAAAAAGCCTTTGAAGTGATGAATCCAGACTTGCCAAAATTGGGCGAACTAACTTCAGTTAGGCGTATGGTTGATGTGCTGCAGAAAATGATGATGCGCGTTAAACACGGCAAGATTCTAACCGTGGCGGCAGTTGATGGTTTGGCGCTTGGTGGCGGCTGTGAATTATTACTTCATTGTAATCGCACCGTCTCTTCGATGAACTCATACGTTGGCTTGGTCGAAGTTGGTGTAGGGTTGTTGCCTGCAGGTTGTGGATCTAAAGAAATGGCGCTTCGTGCTTACACCAACAAAGAAGGCGACGATATTTTCCCACTATTGGCTAAGTACTTTGAGCAAATTGCCATGGCAAAAGTCTCGATGAGCGCTCTAGAAGCCAAGAAAATGGGTTATTTAAGGTCGGATGATATTATTATTTCTCATCCAAATGAGCTGCTCTATGTTGCCAAACAACAAGCACTCGCTATGCTGGAATCTGGCTTTAAAGCACCTCAAGACACGACATTTAAAGTTGTTGGCAGAGCTGGTTATGCCAATGCAATGGCTCAGGTCGCCAACCTTTATGGTGGTGGCTTTATGTCAGAACACGACAAGTTGTGTGTTACCGAAGTGGCCAAGGTAATGACCGGTTCAGAAGTTGAGGAAAACGCCCTAGTCAATTCAGAAATGATGCTTGACCTTGAGAGAAATGCGTTCATGAAGCTTTTGAGTACTAAAAAAACTCAAGATCGAATTGAATTTATGTTGAGAAACAACAAGCCACTGCGCAATTAATTGGAGATTAGAATGACAAAAGCTTATATTATTGAGGCAAAAAGAACCCCTGTTGGCAAAGCACGTGGCAGCCTATCCAAAACCAGAGGAGATGATTTATTGGTGCACGCCATTCAAAGTGTTTTGGCAACATTGAGTAATGGTGACGAAGTCAAAAACAATATCGACGATGTCATTGTTGGTTGTGCTATGCCTGAAGGCCCCCAAGGGCTTAATGTTGCACGTATAGCAACCCTACTGGCAGGTTTGCCAGATACGACACCGGCGTATACGTTGAATCGCTTCTGTGCTTCCGGCCTACAAGCGGTTGCGAATGCTGCGGAGATGGTTAAGTCAGGCTCGGCGGATTTAGTTATTGCGGCGGGCGTAGAGAGTATGAGTACTGTGCCAATGATGGGCTTTAAGCCATCGGTCAATCCAAAAGTAACAACTGAAGATGAAAATATTGCGATTGCTTTTGGTATGGGCTTGACTGCTGAAAATGTTGCTGATAAATACAATATATCTCGAGAAGATCAAGACGCTTTTGCTCTAGAGAGTCATAAAAGAGCGCTGAAAGCCAATAAAGAGGGCTTATTTGCCGATGAAATTGCGCCGATTACAACGACGGAATCTGTCTACTCATTAGAAACCAAAGAATACAGCGTAAAGACAAATGTTGTCTCACAAGACGAAGGTCCTAGAGATGGCAGTAGTATTGAG
>JBBWVS010000109.1:0-3396 GCA_050256335.1 Gammaproteobacteria bacterium
TATTGCTCTATCCGTTACACCTTCAGAGCCAAATAATAAAACGCGAGAGGATTCATTCAAACCAAGTTGCTCGCGAACATCGCTTTGCTTGGCAGCACAGATAAGCGCGGCAAGCCCAGCCACTGCACTTTCACCCGCCTCTATCACGGCGTCATTGCCTTCAGGTCGCGCCAAAAGTCGCACTGTTGGAGCGACGACATTTTCAGGTATGGTAACAAAATCGCTCGCCTCTTCGGCTATAACATCCCACGCTAATGCAGATGCTTCGCCGCAGGACAAGCCAGCCATAATACTCTCCTCGTTAATTTTGACAAAAAGTGCTTTATTTGCCTTGGAGCTTTCAAAGAGACAGTTAGCGAGATTGGGCTCTACAATCACAATTCTTGGTGCATGCTCACCCCAATACTGGCGAATAGACGCGCAGACTGAACCTGCAAAACCACCACAACCCGCTTGAATAAAAATATGAGTTGGGGGCTCAGTTAGTGATTCATTTATCTCGTGCATCATCACACCATAACCGTGCATGACATCCCTAGGGGGCTCGCAATAGCCAGGCCAAGAAGTATCGGAAACAACAAACCAGTTATTTTTCTCGGCCTCACTGCGTGCAAGGTCTACCGAATCATCATAATCGCCATCTATGCGAATTACTTCGGCACCTAAATCACGCATAGCAGTTGCCCGTCCTTCACTCACTTCCGCATGGATATATATTTTACAAGGTGCGCCAAAACGCTGACAACCCCATGCAAGCGACCGACCATGATTGCCATCGGTTGCTGAAACTAGGGTAATCTTTGAAGCTTCTTTGCTGTATTTACCATTGCGTATATCTTCAAGTGAAACCATGTCATTCAATGCTTGTGATATTTCTCGCTGCAAAACCCTCAGTGCAGCATAAGAGCCGCCAAGCGCCTTAAAACTTCCCAGACCAAATCGTGGACCCTCATCTTTGTACAACACCTCACCAAGGGACAGCCTTGAGGAGATGTCTGTTAGGCTAAATAAAGGCGTGGGCTCATACCCTTGCCATTGAGATATTTCTTCTATTGCTGCTGCAAATCCCTCGGGCGGCAAAACCCCTGCTGCGGCCTTATGTGAATTTGGTTTGCCCGATATATGCTCAATTATTGCGTTTTCAAATACTGTATTCATTTGTACGTCTACCGTGAACTGATAAAAAATTCTATTTTTACGCCTATTTGGGTCATAAAACTTATGTATTTTTCACTTACTCAGTAAAAATATTGGGGTTTTTTAATATGACCACCTCATGCTCTTTATTAAGACTTACTTGTTGATATAATATAAGAGACCTTTACGCAAACCATTTATAATTTTCTGAGTAATAAAAATGAGTAAAAAATGTGTAAAAATTTACACCCCAAGCACCCTAGGCCAGCCTCTCGAAACAAAAAGTTTCTCACCTTCGGCACTTCCTACGGACGAAATAGCACTTGCTATTAATGAGGATATTTCTACACTTTTTAGTATTTTTAACCTCAGTCCTTTGGAAAAGGGAGTTTTCCCCATTTTCCTGCGTTAATTTTTTTCGCCAGACAACAAGTAGATCCTCTAAAAATATGCCTTGTAAAATAATTAAAACCCCACTATCAAATCTGAAATGGTTTGTGCAAAGACCTCTGTAATGCAAGATTACTTAAAAATAACTCGGAACGGTCTTTGGAACAACAACCAAGCATTGGTTGCCTTACTGGGATTATGCCCACTACTAGCGGTTACCAATAATGTAGTGAACGCCATTAGTCTAGGCTTGGCAACAACATTTGTCTTGATTGCTTCTAATGTGACGGTGTCATTATTTCGTAATCATATTCGCAAAGAAGTGAGAATCCCTATTTTTGTGTTGTTGATTGCCTCGTTTGTCACCATTGTTGACCTTATCATGCAATCGTTCTTTTACGACATGTATTTAATTCTCGGTATCTTCGTGCCGCTCATTGTGACTAACTGTGCAATTTTAGGTCGTGCTGAAGCGTTCGCATCCAAAAACAGTTGGGACAAGTCCTTAATAGACGGCCTGATGATGGGCATTGGCTTCACGGCTGTGCTTGTGCTACTCGGGGCAATGAGAGAAATTTTGGGCAATGGCACGCTATTTGATCAGGCAGATTTATTATTTGGTGAGTTTGGCGCCTCCCTAACAATGACATTTTTTGATGACTATCAAGGCAGCTTGATTGCTCTTTTGCCGCCCGGTGCTTTTATCGGTCTTGGTTTGATAGTGGCGCTTAAGAACTTGGTGGATTCAAAACAAAAAACCGCACAAGTTATTGCTGTACCACATGCAATTACTGAGGTTCAAGCGCAATAATGACTCCCATCTGACATTCCATGTCTAGGGCAAAAACAACGCAAGACTTTCTCTACAGCGATATTGTTGATATTGAAGAATTGCTTGGTCTATCACTCAACTGTTCAAAATCCTCCTTGTATGCTAATCCGAATCATAAAATCAGTTCGGCCGAACTAGCAAGCCTTGACCTTCTGATTCAAAAAAGACAAAGTGGTGAGCCTTTTTCTTATTTATCAGGCTCAAAAGGCTTTTATCACCTAGACTTCAAAGTGACAACCGACACCTTAATTCCACGACCAGAAACAGAGCTCTTAATTGATATTTCCCTTGATTTATTCGACTCAAATGAGGCAATAAAAGTACTGGATTTGGGTACGGGCAGTGGCGTTATCGCCATCACTTTAGCACATAAATGCGCCAACTGGCAAGTGAGTGCAACCGACCAATCAATGCCCGCCCTTGAGGTGGCAAAAGAAAACGCGCGTAATGTAATGACGGATGTTGAGTTTAGCCATGGAAGTTGGTTTGACGCCGTTCCCTGTCAATCTTTTGACTTGATTATTAGCAATCCACCTTATGTACAAAACAATGATCCACACCTAGAAGATTTGCAATTTGAACCGATTGAGGCGCTGACCTCAGGCACTGATGGTCTTGATGACATTCGATTAATTATCGAGCAAGCACCCAAGCAACTACACTCGGGCGGCTATCTTTTATTAGAGCATGGTCACAATCAGCAAAGAGAGATTATGCGATTCATGCGCCAATCGTTTACTGAAGTCAGGGGCTTTCAAGACAATAATGGTGTTGATCGCGCCGTGCTCGGGCGAATTCAATAGCAATAAATTAGAGGCGAGCTAGCTGGTGTGAATTACTTGGCTACAGAGGAATTGCGAATAAGGCTGTCGGGTACCGTATTGTCGTCTTTGATACTATCAATCACAGCGTAACTGAAATACCGACGAAGACCGATGTCAGCCTTGAGCACTTTATTGATAAAGGCCTGATAACCAGAAACATCTTCTACCAAAACACGCAAAATATAATCCAAACCACCACCAACTGACCAGCAA
>JBBWVS010000110.1:0-6044 GCA_050256335.1 Gammaproteobacteria bacterium
ATGGCGGAGAGAGAGGGATTCGAACCCTCGATAGGAGATAAATCCTATACACCCTTAGCAGGGGCGCGCCTTCAGCCACTCGGCCATCTCTCCAAAGAAAACGTATTATACTGTATTTATTTCTCTTAAGTTATTTGTGTATTAGAGGAAAATTGTAACATCAATTAAGCCATTAAATCTGGCAGAATCCAGCGGTAAATACCGATCAAATCAATCGTCATAAAAACAGTGTTAAGTATGACCAATGCCTTGTCTTTGTTTTTAATTCCTTGGATTAACCAACAGCATGATGAGATCAAAAAAACTAAAAATGCGTACTTAGAGTATGAAGTATTAAGAGCAATAGTGATGCCACCTGTAACGCCGGTGACGGTGCCGATCCAGCCAAACATTATGCTTTCACAGGAGGTGTTATAACCTCAAAGTCGTGAGTGACGTTGGCTGTTTTAGCCATCATAATTGAGGCCGAGCAATATTTATCTGCGGAAAGAGCGATTGCTTTTTCAACTTTAGCTGGATTGAGGTCTAAGCCTTGAACAATAAAATGAATGTGAATATTGGTAAAAACTTTGGGGTGTTCACTGGCGCGCTCGGCGCTTACCTCAGCAATACAATCGTCAATATTTTCACGCATTTTTTTTAGCGTGCTCACCACATCAACCGTTGTACAGCCAGCCATGCCAATCAGCAACATTTCCATGGGTCTAACGCCCATATTATTGCCACCAACATCCGCTGGGCCATCCATCACCACAGCGTGACCACTGCCAGATTCGCCAACCATCATCATGCCGTCGATCCATTTAACTTTAACGTTCATAAAAAAAACTCCTTTAATTGTTGCCCTGGGTTTTCATGTCGCATAAATGCCTCGCCTACTAGGAAGCCGTAAACATTATTCTCATGCATCAGGGCCACATCTTCTCTAGACAAAATACCAGACTCGGTAATCACCATTGTGTCGTCACCAATTTCACTGAGCAAATCGATTGTTGTTTGTAAAGACACTTCAAACGTACTAAGATTGCGATTGTTAATGCCAATCATTGGTAAATCCAGTGTGAGGGCGCGCTTTAACTCTGCTAAATCATGCACTTCCACCAAAACATCCATACCGAGCGATTTTGCTAAATCATTAAGAGTTAGAAGTTCGTTGTCGCTGAGGCAAGAGACGATTAGTAAGATGCAGTCCGCACTCATTGCACGTGCTTCATAGACTTGGTAAGGCCTGACGATAAAATCTTTACGAATCACCGGTAATGATACAGCTGCTCTAGCTTTAATTAAGTATTGAGGGTCGCCTTGGAAAAAATCTCTATCGGTTAAAATAGAAAGACAACAAGCGCCGCCATCTTCGTAGCTTTCGGCGATTTCTACTGGGTTGAAATTCTCACGCAAAATGCCCTTGCTCGGCGAGGCTTTTTTAATCTCTGCGATAACCGCACTTTCATTGCACTCGACTTTTGCGGCAAGTGCATTGTAGAATCCTCTTGGCTTGTCGCCAAAGTTGGCTAGCTCCATCATTCGCTTCACCGAGACGCGTTTGATAGATTCTTCAATTTCTTCGTGCTTGCGCTTGACGATTCTTTTGAGTATGTCTGGCGTTTGGATTGTCATGGTCTTGGGACCTTTGTATAAATAAATAACAAAGGCCATTTTATATTAAAGCTGAGTTAAACAGTGCTTTAGCCTCTGTTTCTACGAAACTTATACTTCTTGAGTGCAAAGCTGAGTTAAACAGTGCTTTAGCCTCTGTTTCTACGAAACTTATACTTCTTGAGTGCAAGGCTGAGTTAAACAGTATACGAGCTCAGTGGTTACGAAACTTGTACTGTTGGTATAATCTGGTTTTATATTAAAGACCTGAGCATTAAGGGTGAATCTACTAAATTTCCAAGTTGCCATCGACCGGCCTTTTTTCCTCATTGCCGGCCCTTGCGTTATTGAGTCTGAATCACTAGCCATGGAGACAGCCACGTACTTAGCGCAAGTCACCTCAGATCTTGGCATTAATTTTATTTATAAGTCTTCTTTTGACAAGGCTAACAGAACGAGTGCTGAGAGCTTTCGAGGCTTAGGAATAACGGAAGGCTTAAGAATACTGGATAAAGTAAAGAATGAAATTGGCGTCCCAGTGCTAACTGATGTGCACGAAGACACGCCGCTGGATGAGGTTGCGTCAGTGGTGGACGTGCTACAAACCCCTGCTTTTCTGGTGCGCCAAACCAACTTTATTCAAAATGTTTGTAAACAAGGCTTACCGGTCAATATTAAAAAAGGCCAGTTTCAAGCACCTTGGGATATGAACAATGTGGTTGATAAGGCCAAAGCAACGGGCAATCAACAAATTATGGTGTGTGATCGAGGTACATCTTTTGGCTACAATACGCTTGTCTCGGACATGCGTGGTTTAGCAAGCATGCGTTTAACTGGATGCCCAGTGGTATATGATGCCACACACTCAGTACAACAACCGGGTGGACAAGGTGCTACTTCGGGTGGTCAAAGAGAAATGGTGCCCGTATTGGCAAGAGCGGCTGTGGCCGTGGGAATCTCAGGTTTATTTATGGAGACACACCCAGACCCCGCCAACGCGAAGAGTGATGGACCAAATTCGATGCCAATTGACAGAATGGCCGAGCTGCTTAAAACATTACAGGATATTGACGCTGTGGTAAAAAATAATGGGTTTTTAGAGGACGAGTTAAATGACTAGAATTGCAATTTCCGGTGCAAATGGCCGCATGGGCCAAACTTTGCTTGAAGCCGCAGAACTGAATTCGAATATTGAGATAGGTTGCACACTAGATTTGGGTGACAATCTTGAAGAGATGCTTGATTCTTTTGATGTTTTGATTGATTTCACACGCCCAGAGGCGACTCTTGAGTATTTGGCTATTTGTCAAAAAGCTGGCAAAGGCATGGTGATTGGCACGACAGGATTTAACGATGAAGAGCTTTTGCTTATTGAGACTGCAGCAAATGATATCGCTATTGTTTTTGCACCGAACATGAGTGTGGGTGTTAATTTAACGCTCAAGCTATTAGATACGGCCGCCAAAGTTTTTGGCGAAGATGCAGATATTGAAATCATTGAGACACACCATCGTTATAAAGTGGACGCGCCATCGGGTACTGCGTTGAAGATGGGCGAAGTTATTGCCAATGCATTGGGTAGAGATTTGAGTGCTTGCGCGGTTTATGGTCGTGAAGGTATTGAAGAGCCGCGCGACCGACAAACCATTGGTTTTTCAACGATTCGAGGTGGCGACGTCGTTGGCGAGCATACGGTGAGCTTTTTTATGGAAGGTGAACGTGTTGAAATAACACACAAAGCTTCCTCAAGAATGACGTTTGCCAATGGCGCTGTTAGGGCGGCGAGTTGGGTGAGCGGCAAGCAAAGCAAGTTATACTCTATGCAAGATGTGTTGGATTTATAAAACTTAAGAGAGAATTACGATGTTATATGCCATTATTTCCGAGGATGTTGAGAATTCATTAGAAAAACGCATGGGCGCAAGACCAGCACATGTTGAGAGGTTGAATCAACTTAAGGACGATGGTCGTTTAATTTTAGCTGGCCCGCACCCCACAATTGATACCAATGAGCCGGGAGAGGCTGGTTTTAGCGGCTCGCTTATTGTTGCAGAGTTTGATGATTTAGCGGCTGCACAGAGCTGGGCGGATGCAGATCCTTACGTTGCTGCTGGTGTGTATCAGAGTGTCATCGTCAAAACTTTTAAAAAAGTACTGCCTTAATTACTCCTATGAACGCTGATGTTGTGATTCTTGGCGGCGGTGCAGCAGGGCTAATTTGCGCAATCGAGGCGGGAAAGCGTGGTCGTAAGGTTGTGTTGATTGAAAAGGCCAAAAAAGTCGGAAAAAAAATTCTAATTTCAGGCGGTGGTCGTTGCAATTTCACCAATTTATATACTGAACCCGAGTCCTATTTATCGCCCAATTCTCATTTTCATAAATCTGCCTTATCGCGTTACACACAATGGGATTTTATTGCTTTAATGGAAAAGCATCATTTGCAGTGGACTGAGAAAACCCTGGGTCAGTTGTTCTGCGATCAAAAAGCGAGCGCTGTTGTTGACATGTTGCTCGATGAGTGTCGACAGGCGGGTGTGACTATTGTGCTTGATGGTGCTGTAGAAAAAATAGAATGTCAAAAGAATTATACGATCACAACGCAAGCTCAAACTGTCCATGCTGAATCCCTCGTGATAGCAACGGGCGGGCCGTCCATTCCTAAAATGGGTGCTACGGATTTTGGCTTGCAAATTGCAAAGCAGTTTGGCATGAGGTCCAATTCATTCAAGCCAGCCTTAGTACCGTTTACCTTTCAACAAAATGATATTGATCAGTATTTTAAAGATCTTTCTGGCTTATCACTGGATGCGATTGTTATGTGTAATGGTGCAAGCTTTAGAGAGGGTGTGCTAATTACTCATCGAGGTATCAGTGGGCCTGCTGCATTGCAAGCGTCATCTTATTGGCGCAAAGGCGACGAACTTGTTATTAATTTATTGCCGGAAATGGATGCTGTTAGCGCATTACTTGAGGCACAGCAAATACGTGGAAAAACTCTGTTTAAAACTGTTTTGTCCGAGTTATTACCAAGAAGATTTGCTGAAAGACTGGCAAATACCTTGCTCGAAATTGAGTTGGCCGAGCTAACTTTAGGGGAAATAAAACAAAGCGATTTAAAGCAATTTGCTATATTGCTTAACCATTGGACGTTACGACCAAGTGGCACAGAAGGAATGCGCACTGCAGAAGTGTGCACGGGGGGTGTTGACGTGAATGGCTTGTCGTCGAAAACGATGGAATCAACAAAACAAGCTGGCTTGTACTTTATTGGTGAAACGGTCGACGTAACGGGTTGGTTGGGTGGTTATAATTTTCAGTGGGCTTGGTCGTCCGGTTGGGCCGCGGGACAATACGTGTAGAGTTCTATATGATATCTATATTAAGGGGGAAGCTGTCCTAGATACCAAAAATGGAAATAATCAGTAAGTCAAAAACTGCAAAATTCCTTTGTAATATTTTAATAACTGCATAATTCAGCTATATTTTGCAGTTTATCCTGCAATTTGGATTAAATACTGCAATTATGATTGAAGCTTGAGAAGTATTACGGCATAATTCTCTTCTTCATAGTTAAGAAAGAAGTGGGAGAGCACTTCTTAATGATCAAATGATTACAATTAAGAACCTATCCAAACATTTTGGCGGGATTAGAGCGGTTGATGGCGTGGATTTACACATCGAACGCGGCTCGATTACAGGTTTGGTCGGCCCTAATGGTGCTGGAAAAACCACTCTATTTAACCTTATCGCCGGCCTTTATCAGCCGACTACAGGTGAAATTATCCTAGACGGCGAAGATGTGACAGACCTTCTGTCGCACCAGTTATTCCACAAAGGTGTACTCAGAACTTTTCAAATTGCGCACGAATTTCCAACACTCAGTGTTTTAGAAAACTTGATGATGGTGCCGGCGGGTCAGTTGGGTGAAAGCCTAATCAATACTTGGTTAAAACGCAAAGAAATTCAAGAAGAAGAAAAAGAGCTGCAAAAGAAAGCCGAAGAAGTGATTGACTTCTTGAGCATCGGTCATTTGAAAAATGAGCGCGCAGGCAATCTCTCTGGCGGTCAGAAAAAATTACTAGAATTGGCACGCACGATGATGGTAGATGCCAAAGTTGTCTTGTTAGACGAGGTTGGCGCGGGCGTTAACCGAACTCTCTTAAGGCAAATTGGTGATGCGATTCTTCGTTTAAATGAAGAGAGAGGTTATACATTTTGTATGATTGAGCACGATATGGACTTTATCTCACGATTGTGCAACCCAGTGGTGGTTTTGGCAGAAGGTCAAATCCTAACAACGGGCACACCCGATGAGATTAAAAGCTCTCACGCAGTTATCGATGCCTATTTGGGCCAAGGTATCAAAACAAAGGAATCGGCGTAATGGCATATTTAGAAGGAAACAGCTTGGTGGCGGCTTACGGCCCAGTGCCAATTTTGCACGAGTG
>JBBWVS010000111.1:0-22350 GCA_050256335.1 Gammaproteobacteria bacterium
ATCACTTTTAATGCTTGCGCAATGATTTCCTTACCGATGCCATCACCTGGCAGAACTAATATACTTGACATGACTTAACCTTGAATTAAAAACTGTGTGTGCATTTTACTTGAGGCGCCTTAGCGTGAAATAATTTTTCACTAGGGCAAGGCAAAAACTAACAAATCAACGGAGTTTATATTTTAATAAACGAGTATTATTTTTTAGTTTTTAACAAAGCTATAGTAAAAAAGATAAACGCGGATTAGATTTCGATCATGTCGAACTGCTCCTTGTTAGCCCCGCAATCCGGACAAACCCAGTCGTCAGCGACGTCTTCCCAGCGTGTCCCCGGTGCAAGGCCTTCTTTCGGTGCGCCTTTGGCCTCACTGTAAACCCAGCCGCAAATAATGCATTCGTATGTTTTCATAATTAGAGTCCTCTTATCTTCAGAGACAAAAAAGGGAAGCTAAGCTTCCCTTTTTATCAAAATCTCAACGACTTATAGATCGTCAGCGTTCTTTGCCAAGTAAGCTGCAACACCTTCTGGTGATGCGTCCATACCTGCGTCGCCTTTAGTCCAGCCCGCTGGGCAAACTTCGCCGTTGCTTGTGTGGAATTCAAGCGCGTCAACCATACGCAACATCTCATCAACGTTTCTGCCTAGAGGAAGATCGTTAACCACTTGATGGCGTACATCGAAGTTTTCATCAATTAGGAAAGAGGCTCTAAGAGCAATACCGTCTGGATGAACAACACCATACGCTTCCATGATTGAATGATCCATATCAGCAACTAATGGGAAATCAATCGCGCCGATACCACCGTCGTTGATTGCTGTGTTGCGCCATGCATTGTGAGTAAATCTTGAATCGATTGAAACACCAACCAATTCAACACCACGCTCAGCAAAAGCAGCAACACGATGATGGTGTGCCAAAATTTCAGATGGACAAACAAAAGTAAAGTCAAGTGGATAGAAGAATAATACGATTTTCTTGCCCTTAAGGCTAGACAGTTGAAAGTCTTCTACGATTGCGCCGTTTGCTAAAACAGCAGTGGCTGTGAAGTCTGGTGCTTGTTGTGTTACTAATACGCTCATGGTTGGCTCCTAAATTAATATGAAAAACCCGATAATTATACAATTTTTTGACTTAATATAAGCGCTAAAAACACTTACAAATTGAATGCTTTAACCCCTTTAGCACCCCCTTTACTGATATTTGTATAAAATGTCATAAACCTCTGCTACAAGTACTTCTTCAATGCTCAAGATATACAACACTCTAACCAACCAAAAAGAAGTCTTTCAACCGATTAATCCCGAGAATATTGGGATCTACGTTTGTGGTATGACGGTATACGATTATTGCCACATGGGCCATGCACGCTTTCTAGTAGCGTTTGATGTCATCACCAGGCACTTACGACGCAATTTTCCTGGTGTTAAGTACGTTAGAAATATCACCGATATAGATGACAAAATTATCAATCGCGCGATTGAAAACAACGAGAATATTTACACGCTAACGCAGCGCTTTATTGATGCCATGCACGAAGACGAGCGGGCGTTGGGCGTACTCGAGCCAGATGTTGAGCCACGAGCCACTGATTCGATCAATCAAATATTTTATATGATTGAAGCCTTGATTAATAAAGGCGTTGCCTATCAGGGGAAAAACGGCGACGTTTATTATTCAGTAAGAGATTTTGAGGATTATGGCAAACTTTCGGGCAAGAACCTTGACGATTTAGAGGCGGGCGCTCGCGTTGATGTGGAAAGCGATAAAAATGATCCTTTGGATTTTGTCCTATGGAAAATGGCAAAACCTGATGAACCAAAATGGGAGTCGCCTTGGGGCGATGGTCGGCCAGGCTGGCATATTGAATGCTCGGCGATGGCAACGCATCATTTGGGTAATCATTTCGACATTCATGGCGGCGGAGTGGATTTAACTTTCCCACATCACGAGAATGAAATTGCGCAATCAGAAGGTGCGAATGGTTGTCAGTTTGTCAATACTTGGATGCATGTCGGCTTCCTCAAAATTAATGACGAAAAAATGAGTAAGTCGCTGAACAATTTCTTCACCATTCGTGATGTGTTAGAAAAATACGATGGTGAATCTTTGCGCTACTTTATTATGAGCAGTCACTACCGCTCGCCACTTAACTTTAGTGATGAAAATCTATCCAATGCAAAAACAGCACTGACACGACTCTACACAGCCGTTCGCGGATTAAGCACCAGTGATTCTGCAATGAACGAAGTGGTCATGCGCTTTGATTATGAGAATCGTTATAACGCCGCACTGGACGATGACTTTAATACCCCAATTGCGCTTAGTATTCTTTTCGAGGTTGCCAAACACATCAACACCGAGCGCGAAAAAGACTTAGACCAAGCTGGCGCCCTGGCCCAACTACTACGCAAACTGGGTGGCTACATTGGCATCCTTGAAGATGATGCAGAGGCATTTCTTAAACAAGGCGTAGCGCTCTCGGACGCTGACATTGACGACAAAATTCGCCAAAGAGACGATGCAAGAGCAGCAAAAGATTTTGCCATGTCGGATCAAATTCGAGACGAACTCATGGCACTCGAAATTATTCTTGAAGACGGTCCTAATGGCACCACTTGGCGTAGAAAATAAACCTTCAGTGGCCATTGATTGGGAAGAAATTGACACCGTTCTTCTGGACTTAGATGGCACACTGCTTGATCTGAATTTTGACCTGCACTTTTGGCTGGAATATTTACCCTTAGTGTATTCTGAAAAGCACAACATCAGCCATCAAGAGGCCAAAGACACCATTATGCCGATACTTAACGCACAAAGGGGCAAGCTCAATTGGTATTCCCTGGATTATTGGCAGGCTAAATTTGAGATGGACATTGTTCAGCTAAAGCAAAATATTTCTCATTTAATTCAAGTACTTCCTCACGTTAAAGATTTCCTTATTGAGGCCAGAGCCAACAATAAAAAAATTATCTTAGCCACCAACGCCCACCGAACAACCATTAAGCTCAAAATGGCAATCGTGCAGCTGGAGGGTTATTTTGATGGCATTATTTCTTCACACGATTATGGTGCTGCCAAACAACAGCAAGGGTTTTGGACGCAACTTGCAAACGAACTCAAGCTAGACAAAGAGCGTGCTATTTTTTTTGACGATTCTTTAGATGTGCTTAAAGCGGCCAAACAATTTGACATAAAACACATTGTTGCTATCAGCAAACCCAGTTCAAAAATAGAATCCAAAACGGTGCCTGGTTTTATCAACATTGTTGATTTTTCTGAAATCTTGCCAATTAGCACCAATTAAAATTGACCACATTTAAGACAAAATAGCCAAACAACAATATAAAATAAGGCCTTTGCAAAGATCATTAAACGAGATTTACCGGGACTTTTGCATAAACCATTTAACATTTTCTGGGCGATATACATTCTCGCAGTTATAAAACTTGTTTTATCAGCCATAAAATACCTATCTCAATCAAACAGTAGAGCGACTCATCATGAAAAATGCTTTTTATGCACAATCGGGCGGCGTGACCGCAGTGATTAACGCGACTGCCTGTGGCGTGATTGAAACAGCTCGCAAGCATTCAAACAAAATTGGCACTGTTTATGCCGGAGAAAATGGCATTATTGGTGCACTGACCGAGAATTTAATCGACACTTCACTTGAAACCGATGCAGACATTGCAGCACTTAAGCACACGCCGTCCGGTTGCTTCGGCTCATGCCGCTATAAAATGAAATCTTTAGAGGCCAACAAAGCAGAATATGAACGTCTGATTGAAGTTTTTAAGGCGCACGATATTGGTTATTTTTTCTACAACGGTGGTGGTGACTCGGCGGACACCTGCTTAAAAGTATCGCAACTTTCTGAGAGTATGGGCTATCCAATTCAAGCAATCCATATACCTAAAACGGTTGATAACGATTTGCCAGTGACAGACAACTGCCCTGGTTTCGGATCGGTTGCTAAATACGTTGCCGTATCAACAATGGAGGCGAGTTTTGACGTGGCCTCAATGTGCGCCACCTCAACCAAGGTTTTCGTTCTTGAGGTGATGGGTAGGCACGCAGGCTGGATTGCCGCTGCTGGCGGCATGGTTGACAGCACCATCCCGGTTGTCATTCTTTTTCCAGAAGTGGACTTTGACGAAGAGGCGTTTATGACAAAAGTCGACAATAACGTCAAAGAGCATGGTTACTGCACCATTGTTGTTTCTGAAGGCACAAAATGGCCAGATGGCCGCTTCCTTGCAGAACAAGGCACGCGTGATGACTTCGGTCATGCGCAACTCGGTGGCGCTGCACCAGTCGTTGCTAATTTAATTAAAGAAAAATTCGGCTATAAATACCATTGGGCTGTTGCTGACTACCTGCAACGCTCGGCGCGTCACTTGGCATCCAATTCTGACGTTGAGCACGCCTATGCGCTCGGTCAAGCAGCAGTTGAGTTGGCGCTTGAGGGTAAAAACTCAGTAATGCCAGCCATTATTCGCACATCGAACAACCCCTACACTTGGGAGATTGGCGTAGGCGAACTCAAAGACGTTGCCAATGTTGAGAAAATGATGCCCGAAGATTACATCTCTGAAGACGGCTTCTCAATTACTAATAAGTGTCGTGAATATTTAGCACCGCTTATCGAAGGAGAAAACTACCCTCCGTATAAAAACGGCTTACCGGACTACGTTGTTTTGAAAAAAACAAAAGTCAAACAAAAACTACCAGCATTTACAATTTAAGGTTTAACATCACCCACCATGAACATTATTCTATTAGGCCCTCCAGGCGCCGGCAAAGGCACACAAGCAGCTCACATTTGTGAGAAATTTAACATCCCTCAGATCTCAACCGGCGACATGTTGCGTGCTGCGGTTAAAGCTGGAACGCCACTTGGTATTGAGGCAAAAAAAGTGATGGATCATGGCGGCTTAGTATCCGACGACATCATTATCGGACTGGTTAAAGAGCGTATTCAACAATCCGATTGTGAGAATGGCTACCTACTGGATGGCTTCCCTCGCACCATTGGTCAAGCAGACGCGCTAAAAGAAGAAGGGGTTGCTATCGATCACGTTATCGAAATTCAAGTTCCCGATGAGGACATTGTTGCAAGAATGTCTGGCAGACGCGTGCATTTGGCTTCGGGTAGAACATACCACGTGACTTTTAATCCGCCAAGAGTTGACGGCAAAGATGACCAAACAGGCGAGTCATTAATTCAAAGAGCCGATGATCTCGACGAAATTGTTCGCGATCGTTTGGGCGTTTATCACGAACAAACTCAGCCTCTGGTTGATTACTACAGCGACGATGCACTTGAAAGCCCAACGGGAATAAAATTTTCCGTGGTGAGTGGTGTTGGTGCGTTATACGAAGTTAAGCAAAGAATTTCCGAGGCGCTAGATAGCTAATAAATAGCCTAGTTGCGAACTTCAAAGCCCTGAAATAAGTCAGAAGCCTTGCTGCTTTCGACAATAACCTGCTCCACCTTGGCAAGCTTGGGGCCCTTGTATAGCCAACTAATGAATTGCTCTAACTCCTCCTCAAGGCCTTCAGCTTGAAGGCATACATCGCCCTCTGAGGTGTTTTTCACCCAGCCTGTGATACCCAGTTTAATGGCTTCAATTTGCGCTGAAGATCGGAAAAATACCCCCTGAACTCTGCCGATAACTCTCGCTTTAATCGCACGCTGCATTGGCTACATTTTGATTTTAAATTTGACGCGTGTTGTGCCATCTTCAGAGCCTTTGACGATGACTTTGTCGTTAACAATGTCGTAGTCCAGTGTTTCACCACTGAAGGAATCAAAGCCTTGCACCAGATGAGCACCACCTTTGAGAAGCACTAAGCCATTCGCCACATCGTAGATGATTAACTGTGCAACAGCCTCAATAAAACGAGGTTGGTTTGGTTGGCTCTGAGAATACTTAGCTGGCTTTTCTTTCGTGCCTTCGGCTATCACTTTAAGAACTTCATTGCCGGACGTAATCACCTTAATCAACTCGGCCGAGAGAAAAAGTGAACCTTGCCTCACTTCTACGTCACCTGTGTACTCACTAATGCCCGTACTCTCGTCAATCATCACGGTGTAAGCGTTAATTTCGATTGGTTGGCGGGCATCCTCGGGCAGTGCAATAGCCAAGGTTGATAACAACGCCAATACTGTGATAAATATTTTATTCATAACGTGCCGTCACTCCACCCGTTAGTTTAATTCTTTGTCGCTTCGCATCAAAATACATACTTTGCGCCAAAATATCCGCCACTTGGGATTGATAGCGGATGGTGTTGTTTGTTTTATACACTTCACCACCATTTGACTGATCAACAATCAAATTCTTGCTTTGAATTTTGCTTCCTGAGCTTTGCAATATCTCAACCTTGCCTAACAGTTGGATAATGTGGCGATTCATGTCTAAATCCATACCCTTGTCTGCATTGATAATGTTCATTTCAGACAAATAGGTTGTGGGTTCACTGGTGTGATAATGCTTTTGACCGTCAGATTGGTCAACAAATAAATTTTTAGTTTTAATCTCTACACCAGAATCCTGATCGATACGAATATCACCCTTAAGCTCCATTGTATTGTCATCCATATTCATCAGCATGCCCTGTGCGTGAATCTTGGCGCCTTCGCCTAGATAAACCACGTCTCGTTCGCTCTTGATTTGTTTCATCTTCTCTCTGACAATTAGCGACTCTGTGTCGATTTCGTGTGATGCGCCGCTCTTAGATTGGATACTGACTTCGCCATTAAAAAACACCTCCCCAGTGCGCAAATAGTTGGCACGGTTCGAGGACAAAATAAAACCTTCGTTGCCGCGCTCATCGTATGTTGTTACTCTAATATTTAACAAAAGAATAGGCGAATTTTCAAAATTATAGTACGTTTCAGCTTCGATAAAATGCGCCAATAGCTGATCTTCTGTGTATTCCTCTAAGGAAAAATTTTCGATTTTCTCGAGATAAGGTACCGCCTTAATTTTTTCTTTAATAATCTCAGTTTCACTACTCGGTTCTGCGACAACATCAACAGTTGGTACAACGTCCTGATACATCCAAAGAGCAACAACAGCGATTATAATAAAAGCTGCTAGTGATTGAATTTTCCGGGATTGAAAAAAGGCCATTTATGTTAAATAGAGACCTTTGTATAAAACATTTTAAATTTGATAGTGGGATTTTTGTTATTTTTCAAGGCATAATTTTTAGAAACTCTACTTGTTGTCAAGTGATAAAATTTAACGCAGAAAAGTGGCAAAAACCTCCTATCCCAAAGGGCTGAGACCAAAAATGTTAAAAAGTGCAGAAAAATTTTCATCAATAATCAATACTATTAATTTCGCATTTTTACACATTTTTTATTCATTTTTATCACTCAGCAAATTATAAATGTTTTATACAAAGGTCTCAACTCAAAAAATACAAGGTTTATACGCAATCACGCCAAACAAGAATCTGGATATCGCCCTAGTTGAAGGGCTGATAATCAAACATCAAGTCAACATTCTCCAATACCGCCATAAAACGGATAACGAGCAACTGAGGCTTCATGAGGCGAGTCAGTTGCGTGAACTGTGCCAGACACATAATACTTTATTTATCATTAACGATGATATTAACCTCTGTGAAAAAGTTGGCGCTGACGGCGTTCACCTTGGTCAAAATGATGCATCTGTCCAAGCTGCTAGAGCGCAGTTAGGCAATAACGCCCTTGTTGGTGTCTCTTGCTATAATCAACTCGAACTTGCGATTCAAGCGCAAAGCGAAGGCGCAAACTATGTGGCTTTCGGTGCGTTGTTCACATCGTCAACCAAGCCCAATGCAAAGAATTGCCCTTTGTCGGTTGTCACTCAAGCCAAAAAGAGGCTGCATCTGCCAATTGTTGGTATCGGTGGCATTACTTTTGACAACCAACAACAAGCATTCGATGCCGGTTGTGATGCAGTGGCGATGATTAACGAACTCTTTGATTAAAAAATACTCGGTACAATATGTATATCAGAAACTTTTGAGACAAGTAATAATGAAAGGTCAATGCTTATGCGGCAAGGTAGTGTTTGAAATCGCAAGCGAAAAGCTTGGCATTTATCATTGCCATTGCTCACAGTGCAGAAGGTTAACTGGCACTGCTTTCAATACAGGCTGCTTTGTACAAAGTGAAGATTTTAGCTGGAACTCTGGTGAAACAGAAATAAAAACGTACATTGATCAGTCAGGCTATCATTCTGCATTTTGTAGGCACTGCGGCTCGTCAACGCCGAATCCAAGCGGTGCAAGTTTGTACTGGATTCCAGCTGGTACTCTTGAAGACAGCAGCAGTCTAGAAGTAAAAGCCCACATCTGCATTGACTCAAAAGCGGACTGGGATGTTATTCCTAAGGATGTTGTGCAATATGCAACTATGCCTAGCCTAGAAGAAATGACTGACTTACTTCGCTCTAAATAAATTAAATGAAAATAATCCGTAGCAAGGAATTCAAACCAACCAAAGCTTGGGATGCCCTAGATATCGCCAATATGAATGGCATTACTACACGTCTACATTGGATTGATAAGCCTTATAAGTGGCATATCAACGACGGCGAAGAAGTGTTTGTTGTTCTAGAAGGCCAAGTCAATATGCTTTACAAAAAAGATGGGAAAGAAGAATCAACGATACTCAATACTGGTGATATTTTCTACGCCTCAATTGGTACAGAGCATGTCGCACATCTATTGTTGAAGTAAGGATATTGGTTGTTGAGAAAGATGGAAGTGTATAGCTCTTAATTATTAAAAAGGTCAGTGGTCAATCCGCTGAGGTTTTTGACTCATTCCCTTTGCAATCAAAATCGTCAATTAACTTTAATGAAGTTTTCGTTTAAGAATTTGCGTTAAATGAACGTAGTGAATATCAGCACAATTCGAGAAAACGAATTTAAGGTTAATCGATTTTGTTGTAGGGTGTCTTCTTTCGGTTACCTTTCTGGACGAGCAGAAAGGTAACAAAGCCTAAAGGAAGAATCGAAGATTCTGAAAAAGGATTTCACTAAGAATTCAAGTCACTGATTATTCTAATAGCAATCATCGCCCATACAGTCCAAAGCAAAAGTGTGCTGATTGCATACAAATAAAAGCGGTGCATAACCTTATTGTAAGTAATGTGAATGAAACTATGAATACACCTGAAAAAAACAAAGGACGCCATCAAGGCGACAAAAACCCAATCAACTATTTGAGTAACGTACAGAACGATACTTGCAACATAGAAAAGCACCGGCACTTCAAATAAATTGGTAAAGTTATCGGCAATATTAGCCACCGCTTTGAGCTTCTCTGCAGCGCCTGCAGCTGTGGCCAAAGACTGTGGGTGTATTCTTTTTTTCTTCATCTCTGAAACTCTCGTGTGGTATGCCCAAAGCGAGACAACAATCGTGAGAAAAACTTGAGCAATTAGGGGGATGAGAATCAGTTTTTGATCAATCATATATCGAATTTTTTTAATAATTAAATAAGCAATTCACTGGGTTATAACCCCTCAAAATGATGCACCCACATCTTATCGACAAATTTAGCCATCCCTTGTGGGATGTGAGGTTGAGACCAGTTCTCACCAGCAAAGGCTGTTAAAGAATTCTCGTCTTGCCAATGGGAAATCATCGCATACTCATCTGGCACCCTACTTTGTTGGCATACCCATCGTCACTGAAATCGAGCCCTCGGCATTGTTAACAGCGCTGATTGAAATGGAAGCGAATTTTGCCTCGAATTCTTCGCGCATTTGTGGATGAATTCTAACTCTGAATATTCTTATAATCATGTTGTTGAGATTAGTAAACACTTCTCTTTGGCCTTTCGCCATAGTGTTTTTCATCCATAAACTGGGTGATATAGCCCTGCCTTGTCCACAAAAGATTGTAGTACAACTCTTCGATCTCAGGCACGCAGGAGCGTTTTACCTCGTTCAGTTTCAATAACTTGCCCTGCCATTTAATAATGTGGGGATGGCGTTTTTTATCAAAAATCTCCCCATGGACACTGTGCAGATAATTGAGTCTCTGGAACACAGGCGCAAAGCTCGCATCCACTAAAGAAAAATGCTCGCCATTAAAGAATGGTTGTTCTTTGAGGTTTTTTTCAATTTGATCAAAGTCATGTTTAAGCATTACTAAAGTATGTTCAAAGTCCTGCTTTTTTTCATCAATACTTAATTTAAAGGCGTGCATGGAGACGTTAGAGCTAAACTCGATCCAAGAGCGATTTTGTGCTTTTAAGAGAAGGTCTTCGGGGTGCAGTCTGTTGACCGGAAAAGCTTCATCGATGTATTCGTTAATGACGCTGGATTCAAAAATAACGCTGTTTTCGACAATCAAAATGGGGACTTTTTTAAGTGGCGAAATGGCCAAAAACCAGTCCGGCGGGCAAGCCAAATCAATATACTCAATTTCATAATCGATGGCCTTGATCTCCATCGCGATAACCACCCTTTGAACAAACGGACAGGCCTTAAAACTGACCAGTTTTAGTGACACCGACACTCCATTAGCCTTGATTTAAACACCTTGTTCAAATCGTGGGTTGTTCTTGTAGCTGTAGCCACCACTCACTCCATTTTTTGAAAGAACCAGCTGCCATAATTGATTGCGCCGAGCACGAAAACTGCCTGCGGCCGTTAACAAGTAATATTGCCACATTCGCTTAAAGCGCTCATCGTAATTGCCTTGTAATACACCCCAATGCTTTTGAAAATTGTCGTGCCAAGCCATTAACGTCGTATCATAGTACTGACCAAAACTGTGCCAGTCTTCTATTTGGAAGAGATCCTCAGTTGCTGCACTCACCTGTTGAGCCGAAGGCGTCATGCCGTTTGGAAAAATGTATTTGTTGGTCCACGCATCGGTACTTTGGTCTGAGGTATTCCTACCAATGGTGTGGAGCAAGAACAATCCGCCATCTTTAAGACAACGATGGGCAACTTCCATGTAAGTTTTGTAGTTTTTATAACCCACGTGCTCAAACATACCAATCGAGACAACGCGATCGTACTCTGTATCAAGCTCTCGATAGTCTTTTAATTCAAAGGTAACATCCAAGCCTTGACAGATTTCCTCTGCTAATTTCTTTTGCTCTTTTGAAATCGTTACACCGTGGACGCTAACGCCGTAATGCTCAGCAGCATATTTAGCAAACCCGCCCCATCCACAGCCAATTTCAAGCACTCTCATGCCCGGTTCTAATTGCATTTTTCGACAAATTAAATCGAGCTTATCTTCCTGTGCCTGGTCTAAGCTCTCAGCTTGCTTCCAATAGCCACAGGAATAGTTCATTTTGCTATCAAGCATTAAAGTAAATAAAGCATTACCCGTGTCGTAATGCTCCTCACCAACAATATAGGCTCGCTTTTTACTCTGCGCGTTCGAAAGTTTTGCACGTAACAGCATCCACAGAAAAGCAGGGGCGCTGCCCTTAACTTTTTTGTCAATTCGACCACCAAGCAATCTGTCCATACATTGATCGAGCGCCTCACAATCCCACCAACCATCCATGTAGCTCTCACCTAACCCTAAAGCGCCGCCACTTAATACACGGGCGTAAAAGTTTTCGTTATGAATTTGCATGTCCCAAGGTCTTGGGCCATTGATGTGAATGTCTACAGTCCCTAGTAAATTTTCGACTGTTTTTTTAAAGTCTGCCATTAATAAACTTGTGATTTTTCTCAATCAGGTCGTTATCTTACCATGAGACTTTTGCAGCAGTCGTTGTATAATTTGCTGGCTGATAAAAATGAATAAAAAATGTGCAAAAATTTGAACCAATTTTCAGTTGACGAATCTCTACGTTCAAGCTATCGATAAATAGAATTAGACCTCATCATAACAATAAAGCTTAGCACAAAGAATACAATAAAGAAAAGTAGTGACCAGAGTGCCATACTTGCACCCAAGAATGTCCAAGGGATTTCAGCACAATTACCATCACCCATAAATAAAGCATTGAGTAATTCGCCAAATGGAAATACCTCTAGGATGTATTCCAATGGAGGGCCACAAAGTGGCACTTCATCATCAGGCAGACTTTGCAACCAAACTTGGCGCCCCGCTATCCATACACCAAACGTGGAAGATGCAAAGATAATCGCCGCATAAATGCGATAGACTCTGGCTCGCGGGTTGTGTAAACAAGCCGCAAAGGCTGTGATGCCGATAACACAATAAAAGAATTGCTGAGTGATGCAAAGAGGGCAGGCCTCAAGACCAAGAACTTTAATGCTGTATGCTGCATAGCCAATAATGCCGCCAATGGCTAAGAAAATGAGTAAGTGAATGTGACGAACACTTATTTGTCGCAATAAAACGTTCAAAGAAAAACCTCAACTTAAGCTTGGAAAATTGGGGTTTATCTTACCATAAGTGCCTTTCTGCTGACGACAAAACGCTTAGTACAGCCTATTATTATCGACTCTATTGGGCGCGATTACCATACCTTGCAAGCTCTTCAGCATCGTCAGATCGAGGTGCAGAAAAGAATGACTCAATCATCGGTATAAAAAATTCTAAAGGCTCTGTATCGTAACTGGGATCAAAACAATTTTGATCGTATTCATGACAAAAACGAATCGCATCTTCATACCAAGGACTGTCATTGAACATTTCTCGAGTATTTCGATCACCACCACAATGATGAGCAAAGTAATACATTTGAAAAACACCGTGATGTTTAACAATCCAATAGACTTTTTCGGAGACAAACGGGCGCAAAATAGCCCCAGCCATTTCAGAGTGAGAATAGACTGCAAGCTCATCGCCAATATCGTGAAACAAAATCGCCATCACTAACTCCAGATCTTCGCCCGCGCGTTGCGCACGAGTTGCGCCTTGCAAGCAATGATCTAATCGTGAGATTTGATAGCCCGAAAGGCCGTCCGCCAATCCTTTAAGAGTACTGATTAAGCGAGCCGGTAGTGCTGCTTTGTATTGACTCTCCAAAGTATCGAGAAAGGCATACTCTTGGGCAGTGCCATCTTCCATTTTGGTAAAACTTACTTTTTTCATCATTTCTCTCCGCTCTCTTGGCTATATTAAAGACGTTTTGCACTATCCGTTATAAGGCCAGCAACATAATGAGAGAATGAGTGCCTAACCAACATTATCAACTCGCCTTCTGTTTCACGATATACAACCACTGGCGCTTGGCCCAACGTGGTAGATACAACCTTGCCTAGGGTAAGTTTACCACTGAGATCATAGCCCATCCAGCGAGACAAAAGTTTATGTACATTGGCGCCCTTAAAGTGCAATGCACCATAAGCACCCGTGTTGTCAACTAGCGACATGTCTGCAGGCAAATCAACTTGCTCTTGCCACAACACCTCTCTTTGAAATTGAGAATGGACAAGCCAAAATTCATCGGGACCAATCCAAAAGCATTGGACGCCGTCATCGCTTTCAGAAATACAAAGCGCTTCAGGCAACACAACGCCCAACTGCTTTTTAGCAACCGCTTTGGTTGCTTTCAAATCTTTGGAGGCGCGCAAAATAACAATCGCTTTGTCGCAAATCTCAAGACATGAGAGATTCTCTTGATTGATCAAATAACCTTCATCATCAGTCATAGACTCGAATGTTGAGGCAAAAACCGGCTTGAAGTTTGTTGTCGAATTAGTCATTACCGTCTACCCTTTCACCGTTAATATCATAAAAAACACTGCCAGACACCTCACAAGGAATTTCTTTAAGTCCTTGTTTTTCTTGCACTATTTTAACAATGGTTGTTTCACCCATCTTACTCAAACCGCCTTGCATTTGCGCCATCGCGATGGACCTGCCCAATATCGGACTAAAATAACTTGAGGTCACATAACCCACGGATTTACCACCCCTATCTACAATATGCGCCCCTTCAGGCAATACCACGGAGGCATCTTTTGTCAGCAGGCCAATCAACTGAAGACGATTTTCAGCGCTCAGTGCAGCAATTGAAAATGATCGCTGACCAATAAATGAAAACGGCTTGTTCTTTGCCACAATCCAATTCATATTAACGTCTGCTGGCGTCATCGAACCATCGGTGTCTTGACCAACAATGATATAGCCTTTTTCAGCGCGTAGCACGTGCATAGACTCAGTGCCGTATGGTGTGATATTCCACTTTTCGCCCACGCTACCCACTTGATCCCAAATATAGCGACCATAGTTCGCTTCCACATTGATTTCATAGGCCAGTTCGCCCGAGAAGCTGATGCGCATAATGCGGGCATCAACACCGCAAACTGTGCCAGGGCGCCATTGCATGAATTTGAAATTCTCACGGTCAAAATCAACATCTTGACACAGTAATTTCATTAAATTGCGCGCGTTAGGGCCCACAACAGCAATGGTTGAATAATGGTCAGTGACGCTGTTTAAGTGCACATCCAAGTGGCTCCATTCTGTTTGCAGCCACATTTCTAAAGTCGAATAAACACTCGCCGCACCACCGGTTGTGGTGGTCATGATAAAGTGGTTGTCGCTAATACATGTGGACACGCCATCGTCGATAATCATGCCTTTTTCATTACACATTAGGCCGTAACGACAACTGCCCGGCGCAAGCTTCATCCAAGCATTGGTGTAGACTCTTGATAAAAACTCTCTCGCATCGGGGCCTTGCACGTCAATCTTACCTAGCGTTGAAGCGTCCATCATGCCCAATGAAGTTCTTGCTGCTAGACACTCTCTGTGAACGG
This sequence comes from Gammaproteobacteria bacterium, assembly GCA_050256335.1. Lineage (GTDB taxonomy): Bacteria > Pseudomonadota > Gammaproteobacteria > PS1 > Pseudothioglobaceae > Pseudothioglobus. Next base: position 14,719 of record JBBWVS010000111.1, read on the forward strand.
CTTGGTGTATATTTTCACCCGATTTTGGATAATACCAAGGGCGGTACCACTGACCCACTACTTCAAACTCAGCGCCTTTGGCAACATGAGAGTCGTGAATCGTTGTATAGCGCTGTGGATCAAATAGTCCGCCATTTTCACGACCTGCTAGGGCGCCAAAATCAACGCCTGTATAGGCTGGACGGAATGTAGTTGTACCAATTTCTGCCATTGACTTACCAAGAATCGCCGCAGTGACAGCAATGCCATTGATATTGCCTGTCTTGCCTTGATCTGTACCAAAGCCCATTGCAGTATAGCGCTTGATGTGCTCGATTGAGCGATAGCCCTCTCTGATTGAAAGCGCAACATCCAATGTGGTGACGTCATTTTGTAAATCAAGAAAAACTTTCGGACGATCAATAATCGCTTTTGGCGTAAAAAACTCACTGACATTGTAGTAATTCAAATGATTAGCGCTCAAGGTCTCAGGGCTTAACTCGCTCTGGATACCTAAAGACTGCAACGTTAATTGTGCTTTATTTGTGCCATCAATAATTGCATCACGCCACTCGCCGACGCCTCTAACAGCACCACAAACTTGACGATTTGCACGCTCCTGTTGGGGCAAAAATGCTTGCGATGTTTCATCAAAAGCTGCTTTTGCACCGGTGTGGCAATCGAGATGAACCACTGGATTAAAGCCGCCAGACGTAGCTAATAAATCGCAACTGAGTGACTCACTATCACCAATCACTTCCCAACTTGTGCCCTGATGAGTTGCAAGAGCAATGTCAATGCTCTGGACCTTATTAGAGCCGTATGCCTTGACAATCGCGTAGCCTCGCATCACCTTGATTCCGCTCTGCATTGTCTTGTCTGCAACGGGATTAGTAGTATCACTCGAGCGCACATCAATCACGGTGCAACTAATATTGCAGTTATGAAGGTCTTGAGCGGTTTGATAGATACTATCATTATTGCCGTAAACAACGACTTTCTTGCCCGACACTACGCCATATTCGCTTAAATATCTTCTAACCGACTGACTGAGCATAATATTGGTTAAATCATTCGCCTCAAAAAGCATTGGACGCTCGTGAGCGCCTGTCGCTAGAATCACTTGTTTGGCACGAATTTTGTGCAGCGTTTTTCTAGGTTGGTTGCCTTCAGTTAACGATAAGTTTTCGCCCGTAGCGTGCGTTTCTAAAACCTGAATGTAATTTTGATCATGCCAAGCATAAGCCGTTGCATGCGAGAGCATAGTAAAACGATCGCCTTGCTCTTTAGCAAAACCACACAAATCCGCAATGCTGTCTTTATGCCACTCATTGGCGGATTCATCTGCAGAGAATTCGTTAAACAATTCACCGCCGAGTCTGGCACGCTCATCAACCAAAATAACACGCTCGCTGTCTGAATTATTAAGAACCTCTAGGGCCGCCGACATACCGGCTGCTCCGCCACCAATAATGAGTACTTCTGCGTGATGATGAACATGATCATAAACATCGACATCTTCTTCTATTGGTGCCTCAGAAAAACCAGAAAGGGCACGCAGAGAGTCTTCTACTCTTGCCCAAACCGCTTGTTTGATAAAAGTTTTATAATAAAAACCAGCCGGCATAAATCGATGCAACGGTTTGATAAAAGCGCGCAAATCGAAACCGTGTGGATCGGTGGCACTTTTAGCGCTCAAGCCATCATAAAGAGGGATTTCAGTGGCTTTCAGATTGGGCGTATAGCGACCGCCCATCTCTAATGACACCAATGCGTTAGGCTCTTCAACGCCGGCTGCCATCAAGCCACGTTTGCGGCCATATTTAAAACTTCTGGCAAACAATAGTGCGTCGTTTGCAATTAATGCTGAAGCTAAAGTATCGCCTTCAAAACCCTTGTATTTTTTATTGTTAAAAATAAAAGTAAGTGGCTTAGATCGATCGATTTGATTGCTCGTTATTTGTTCAACTCTCATAATACTTACTCGTTAATATCCGCGCCAAAAGCAGCGACTTTTAAAATTTCGTGGGTGATGGTTGAACGCTCAACCATGAAATACTTACGACAGCCGTTGCTGTGCACCCATTGCTCCCAATGATCGCCTTTATGGTTTGTGCGATAAAAAACATAATCTGCCCAGGCCTCATCGCTAATATCTTGGGGGCCTTCAGGACGCGCAATAAAAGCCTCGCCGGCACAGGAAAATTCGTCCTGCTCTCTTTCTTCGTTGCAATATGGACATTCAATCAAAAACATAATATCACCTATACTGAATAATTAGTGTGCGACACCGGCTGCACCGTGCTCGTCAATGAGCGCACCGGTTGTAAAGCGATCCAAATGGAATGGCACTGCCAACGGATGTTGTTTGTCTTGCGCAATGGTGTGTGCAAATACGTGACCAGAGCCCGGTGTGGCCTTAAAACCACCTGTACCCCAACCGCAGTTAAAGTACAAACCTTGTACTTTTGTCGGGCTGATAATTGGACAGGCATCAGGACATACGTCAACAATACCGCCCCATTGGCGATTCATACGGACACGTGAAAAGATCGGGAACATCTCTAAAATAGCCGCTGCAGAATGCTCAATGACTCGAGAGGCGCCGCGCTGTGCATAGGAATTGTATCCATCTATGCCCGCACCAACCACCAAATCACCTTTGTCGCTTTGACTGATATAACCATGAACAGCGTTTGACATCACAACCGTATGCAAGACTGGCTTCATTGCCTCAGACACAAAGGCTTGCAATGGGTGGCTTTCAACTGGCAATCTTAGGCCGGCCATTTTTGCCAAAACTGAAGAATGCCCGGCACTAACACAGCCGATACGGTCCGCCATGATGTCGCCACGCGTGGTGTTAACGCCTCTAACACGACCCTCCTCAACTTCAATTCCAATCACTTCACAGTCCTGAATAATATCAACACCAAGCATTGCAGCTGCCCTGGCAAAACCCCAGGCAACGCCGTCGTGTCGGGCCACGCCACCGCGTGGCTGATAAGAAGAGCCCATAATTGGATACCTGGCATTCTGCGAGGTGTTAATAATCGGTATTTGTTCTTTAAGTTCTTTTGCGCTCACCACTTGAGCATCAATGCCGTTGATCACATTAGCATTCACTCGGCGCTCGATATCGCGCATGTCTTGCAATGTATGACCAAGGTTGTAAACGCCGCGTTGAGAAAACATCACGTTAAAGTTTAAATCCTCACTAATGCCTTCCCATAATTGCATCGCATGTTCGTACAGGCTTGACGCCTCATCTCTTAAATAATTAGAGCGAATGATGGTGGTATTTCTGGCGGTATTACCGCCGCCAATATAGCCTTTTTCGACAACGGCAATATTGGTAATGCCACACTCTTTTGCCAAATAATAAGCGGTCGCTAGACCATGACCACCGCCGCCAACAATAATGACGTCATATTTCGACTTAGGTTCGACCAAAGGGATTGCTTGATCCCAATCTTGACCGCTTAAGCCTGCTTTTAATAACGAATACCAAGAATATTTTTTTTGCATAATATAACTCTATCTAAAATTCTATAAATCAAGCACTACATCGCTTGTAGGATGTGAACAGCAGGTTAGAATATAACCTTCTTCCTCGTGGGATTTTAACAATCCGCCTTGAGTCTCCATATCAACTGTGCCCCCGGTCATTTTCACTCTGCACGTACCGCACATACCCATCGAACAGGCAAATGATACGCCAATTCCTTCTGCTTGAATGGCCGACAAAATATTGCTATTGCTATCACAAGAAATCGTTCTACCTGTCTCTGTCAATGTCACACGATACTCAATAATTTCAGAATCTGAGTTGGGTGCTTGCACCAGTTCGGCGTTGGGCTCTGCCATATTCTGCTGAGCGGTTGAGCTTTCAATATCAAAGCTCTCTTGATGATAGCAGCTCATATCAAAACTGCTTGCTTGTAAAATCCCTTTAGCGTTCACCATATAGGCCTCAGGGCCACAACAGTATACTTCGCGTTGAAGGCAATCTGGCACCATACGAGTCAACATGTCTGCATTTAAATATCCACTTTCACCCTGCCAAGTTGTATCCGCCTTATCGCAAACATAATGCAGCTCAAAATTTGATTGGTGATGAGCATAATAATCCAGTTCATACTTGCCAATTAAATCCTCTGGCGTTTGCGCATTATGAACAAAAACAATATCAACATCAATCGCCAAGTCAACAAAATAACGCGTCATCGACAACATTGGTGTAATACCACTGCCACCTGACATTAATAAGACTTTGCGCCTTGGCTTGTCAAGCGCCACACTGAACGACCCACCAATATTGAGTGCATCAATAACATCCCCCACCTTAAGATTATCATGCATCCAATTAGTTACCACGCCGTCGCTCATACGCTTTGAGGTAATGGTAATGGTGTGTGGCCTAGTTGGGCTTGAAGCAATGGTGTAGGTGCGCATTACATCCGCACCATCAATATTTAAGAATAGCGTTGTGTGCTGACCCGGCAAAAATTGAAACCAAGCGTCTTTCTGTGATTTAAATCGAAAGCTCTTGACGTTATGCGTCTCTTCAATGATTTCTATGCATTCAAGGGGCGCCAAATCACCCTCCCACTTCGGCAAATTTTCATGATCAATATTTGGAAAATTTATTGAATTCATATTCACTGGACAAGATAACAAGAGCAAAACACCATTGTAGTGCCCTATAACGATAACCGACTCTTTTACAGCGGTCTCAGGAGTGCTAAAACCCAACTCTTCAACTACTCCAATCAATTGGATTTAAGCAGCTGTAAAAATTGAGAATTTTATCAGTGAAGCTTGCGTTGTACGATTACATTATTCAATCGATAAAATCGAAATAAACCATGCACTTATTCGAGACCTCTACCCCTTGATGATATTATGCTCCGGGCCATACGGGAATTCAGTTATATCGTAGGCACTATCTTGTGTGATTACCATCACGTCATGCTCGCGATACCCGCCTGCACCCGCTTTCCCCTCAGGGATCATAATCATCGGCTCCATCGAGACCACCATATTCTTTTGCAAAATGGTATCAACATCTTCGCGCAACTCAACACCGGCCTCACGACCGTAGTAATGCGAAAGAACGCCAAACGAATGGCCGTAACCAAAAGTACGGGATTCAAGTAAGTCGTATTCTTCGAATATCTTATTAAGCTCAAATGCGATGTCTTTACAAGCCACGCCCGGCTTAATTAATTTCATACCCTCTTCATGCACTTTGACATTAATCTCCCAAAGTTTTAACGACGCATCATCGACGTGATCGAAAAACAATGTGCGCTCAAGTGCAACGTAATAGCCAGAAATCATGGAAAAACAGTTGAGACTGAGAATATCGCCTTTTTGCACTTGTCGAGTGGTGAGCGGATTATGTGCACCATCAGTATTAATGCCCGATTGGAACCAAGTCCAAGTATCCATTAATTCAGAATGCGGGAACCTTTTAGCAATCTCTCTAACCATTGCCTGAGTTGAGTGGAGTGCAACTTCGTGCTCTGGAGCACCTTCTTTAACGGCTTCAACTAAGGCCGCACCACCAATATCACAAACATTGGCGCCATGAATAATATGGGCAATTTCTTCGTCAGATTTAATGGATCGCATGTTCATGCAATCAACAGAAACATCAACAAGTTGTGCCTTGTCAAAAGCACACTGAAGTTTATTCAGACGCTCCATAGTGATGTGATCATGCTCAATGCCAATTTTGCCTTTGTTGGCAACAAGCGTCTGTAATGCATAGAAAAAACTGTCTTTTTGCCAGTCGGTATAAACCAAGTTTTCACCAAAAGTACGGCGATACGGCTGCCCACCGTCGATATTTGCCGTGACTGTCGTGGCTTTATCTTGCGTAACAACTAATGCATAAGGGCGACCGAATGAACAGTATAGAAAATCACTGTAATAGTTAATACAGTGGACAGAAGTAAGGATAACGGCGTCGATATTATTTGCCGCCATATGTTGTCGAAGACTTGTCTGTCTGTTTTTATATTCCTCATCACTAAACGTATGGACAGTGTTTTCCCCGTTTGGGATGATTTTCGTTCTTGGCATGTTCATATCCTTCCCCAGATAGTCAAAAAATGCGGATATTAATCAAGTTTGTTGTACTGCGCAAGTGTTTTCTTTAACAAAATATAAATAAGATTTAATTATCTTTAATTCAAATTATTTCATTAAGTTTCTTCTTGTTTTGACTGCTGATTAGACAATATCATTCGCGCACCCATTTCACCAATCATCATCGTTGTAGACGCAGTATTGCCTCTGATAATGCACGGCATTATGGATGCATCGATCACTCGTAAGTTACTCATTCCTCGGACTTTTAAGTCCTTTGGAGAGACAACAGCTAAGTTGTCAACACCCATTTTGCAAGTCCCAACAGGATGATAAACAGTGGTGGCTGTATTGCGCAAATACTCAAGTATTTGCGCATCGCTTTGCACGTCTTTTCCGGGGGCCATCTCCTGCCCACGAACAGCATCAAATTCTGCAGAACTTAATACCTTTCTGGCTATTTTTACGGCTTCAATCATAATAAGTTCGTCTTGCGAAGATGCTAGAAAATTATGGTCTATCCGAAGTTTTAATTGTGAACCTTCTCTGGCTAATTTAACACTGCCCACACTTTGAGGTTGCAATAGACAGGTGAACAACGAATAGCCGTGGCCAAACTCAAATTTCTTATTACGATGGCTTCTAAAAATAGGGGTAAAGTGAAACTGAATATCAGGTGCATTACCACTTGCGTATTTGGTTTGGGCAAAACCACCCGCTTCAACATAATTGGTCGTCCACCAACCCATTTTTTTGAAGTAATACTGAAAAGGCGCTGGAATAACACGATTCAATAGTGTTCGCCAGGAGATGCCAATGGACTCTGGCTTGTTTGATCTAACCGTTACCATTGAATCCAAATGATCTTGTAAATTCTCCCCAACGCCAGTGAGATCTTTCTTGCATTCAATGTCTAACGCCTCAAGCTCCTTTTTATTGCCAATGCCGGAACTTAGCAACAATCTAGGCGAGTCGATAGCACCCGCACAAAGTATCACCTCTGCACGACAAGTGATTTTGTAATCAAAGGTATCGATTTTAATGTTCACCGCTTTGGCAACATTCTCATCAATATCAATAGATAGTACTTTTGTATTGCTAAGTACTCTAAGATTTGGCCTTTTATTAATGGGTTTTATAAAGGCCGAATAAGCACTGACTCGTTTACCCTTGGATTGTTTGACTTTATAAATACCCAAGCCCAGTTGAGAACTGGCATTAAAGTCAAGATTTTCTGGCAACCCCGCTTCGCCGCCAGCGCGTACAAATCGCCTTGCTGCTTGATTAACGTCTTGAGGATTGACAACCGATAGCTCACCCTCAACTCCGTGAAAGTTGGCATCAGAGCCGGTTCGGTCATTTTCTAGATCTTTAAATATAGGCAAAACATCCTTATAAGACCAACCCTCACAACCAAGATCGGCCCAATGATCATAGTCTTCACTACCGCCCCTGATGTAGACCATGGAATTGATGGCGGTGGAACCGCCCAAACATTTACCCCGATTAACCCCCATCTTGCGGTTATTCAAATGCTTCTGCGACACGCCTTTATAA
>JBBWVS010000112.1:0-2244 GCA_050256335.1 Gammaproteobacteria bacterium
ATTTGTATGATGAAATGCTTGTTGTATTTCGAGAGCAAATAACACAGAAACTGGAAATTTTCCTAAGTCCAGTTTGGCGCGGCTTTAGAGGTTTGTTTTCTTTGTTGTATTTGTTGTTAAGGAAGGCGGCCATTAACTACAAAATACGCCTTGAAAACAAATCCCTACAAACACGCAGAATTTTCTCATGACCACTCAAATACCCCCTCAGTCTGTACACAACTCAGTTAAATTGGTCACTATTGACGAATTTTCGATTGGCCAACGCCTGGACAACTACCTATTAAAGCAACTTAAAGGTGTACCTAAGTCACATATTTATCGCCTTATACGTAAAGGCGAGGTTCGTGTTAATAAGGGGCGTAAAAAAGCAGAATATAAACTACAGATTGAGGACGTTGTTCGAATCCCACCTATTCGACTCGCAGCTGAAAAGGAGCACAAACCCTCTGCCGGCATGATCAAAACTTTGCACAATTCTATTCTTTATGAAGATAAAGGACTGATGATTATTAACAAAAAAAGCGGCATGGCGGTGCACGGTGGTAGTGGTATCGGTATTGGTATCATCGAGGCTTTAAAGGCAGAGTATAAACATCCTATTGAACTGGTGCATCGACTTGACCGCGCCACTTCAGGTGTTTTGATTTTGGCAAAAAAACGTTCGGTGTTAAAAGCTTTACACGAACAACTCACGAAACACCAGATGGAAAAACGCTATGTTGCTTTGGTTCAAGGTTCTTGGAGTAAAAAACGCCATACGGTTGACGCGCCGATTTACCAAAACTCTCGTTATAGTGTGATTGATAGCAAAGGCAAGGAGTCGCTCAGCCATTTTCATCCACTGAAGAATTTCCATAACGATGAATTCAGCGCCTCACTTGTTGAAGTGGTGATTGAAACTGGTAGAACGCACCAAATTCGCGTGCATGCTAAACACGCTGGCCACCCAATCGCACAAGACGACAAATACGGCGATCGTCAGTTTGACGCGCAAATGAAGGCCAAAGGCCTCAATCGATTATTCCTTCATGCCAAGGCTCTCACCTTTACTAACCCGATGACCAATGAAATTCAAAAAGTCTTGGCACCATTGCCAGATGAATTAACGGACTTCTTGGCAAAATTATGAACGCCTATTTTCGCTTAATGCGTCTTGATAAGCCAGTCGGTATTTACCTGCTGCTGTGGCCAACTTATTGGGCACTCTTCCTTGCCGCAGGAGGGTGGCCAAATGTTGACTTACTTGTTATATTCACGCTCGGTGTTATTGTGATGCGCAGCGCCGGCTGTGTCATTAATGATGTTGCCGATCGTGAAATCGACAAGCATGTTGAGCGTACAAAAAATCGCCCCATTGCCTCGGGTGAAGTGAGTTATAAAAGTGCTTTATTGTTGTTTTTTGTATTAATATTGGTCGCTTTTGGATTGGTGTTGCTGACAAATACTTTAACCATTCAGTTGTCATTTATCGCCCTTGCCCTTGCGGGTATTTATCCTTTTACAAAGCGTTGGACGCAGTTGCCACAGTTTGTCCTGGGGCTTGCTTTTGGTATGAGTGTACTGATGGCGTTTAGTGCACAAAGGGATGAAGTTCCAGTAGAGGCGTATTGGCTATTTGCGGCAAATATTGTCTGGACGTTGATTTATGACACCATGTATGCCATGGCGGATCGTGAAGAAGATTTTGAAATTGGGGTGAAGTCAACGGCCATTTTATTTGCTAAATACGACCGAATTATCATCGGAATACTGCAAATTTCGTTGCTATTAATATGCCTAAAAATTGGCAATTTATTCGATTTAGGGCTTTTTTACCAACTTTCTGCATTAATTATTTCGATACTAATGATTTATCACCAGTTTTTGATCAAAAACCGTCAAAAAACAGCCTGTTTTAAGGCGTTTTTACACAACCATTACATTGGTATGGCGCTGTTTGCGGGCATTTTGGCTTCGCTGTCACTCTAGAGAATAAATTTGTTGTTATTTTGCAACATTTGAGCGATTATTTGCGTTTTTTGGTGTTTTTTTAGCATTTTTTTCTAAAATAAACTTGACATAGAGTTTTTGCTACTATAAAAAGTGCATCAATCAACAAACAAATGTTGGTTGTCTTTTAAAACTAAGGGAGAGACAAGTATGTTAGATAATATTGTAGGTTGGATAAAGAAAGGCACAGAAGCTGGTGTAGCATTAATCGCTCTTGCTGTAGTTGCACAGGTAATTTTTGGTTCTACCGCG
>JBBWVS010000113.1:0-3183 GCA_050256335.1 Gammaproteobacteria bacterium
ACAAGAGCATCATGAGAATAGCCCAGTCCGGTTGCGGAGCCGCTAAGAGCAGAAGGCACTGTTCTTACCAGCTCATAATCCATCGGCTGTGCAATAACAATAACATTATTTAAAGTATCAGGAATTTCAGCGGGCCTAGAAGTTGCACTCATGTCGCTGAATTTTCGACTGTACTCCCAGCGGCTGTCGTAACCGGTTATGCCTACAAGTCCGGCTCCAAATGCTGAAGCTATTTTCTTTATTTCATCACTTGCCTGTAACTCCGTACCCATCTCAATTTTATTATCTGCAACCGCAGTTTGCAGGGTAAATGCATCCGAAAACCCCTCTCTTCGATCGCCATCCTTGTTAATCTCAGTTAAGAGGTCGCTTACATGCCAAGCGGCATTTCTTAATGCATAGTCTTTCTGTGTGTAGCCATCTGCCTTACGCCAGGCTTTTAACGGCTCGCGATAAGTGTCGTAGAACAGCTTGGTTTTTTTACTTTTAATAGAACTGTCCCACCATGATCGACGAAAAACATCATTTTTCTGATCAAACCTCACAAAATCATCCAAAACCTCAAAGCCAGCCTCCAAGTCATTGGAAGTATTTTTTCTGTCTGATTTTTCTATCGAGCTTTTACTCATCCTTAATTGAAGCTGCGCCTTCCTCTTTAAAAGCTTTTATAGTATTACGAGTCATAAGTTCACGCATTTGGACACGCCAGTCATTATCTATATATTCTATTGTATTACTTCAACCTCAAAAAAACAAGACTAGCAGGCTGCTTTTGCAAGCAAGGAGCCTTAAAAGTGTGCTTTATACGAGAAAGTATAACAATAATCTCAAACACGTCTGGATGGGCAAGATAAAAATACCTTGAAGTGCTCCAAATATCACTAAATAATTCACTAGGAGCACAACAAGATTGGATTTGAGCTTAGCTATGTTATGGGTATACACACTAGGGTAAAATTTAATATGAAAAAACCGAGGAGACAGAAATGAACAAAGATGATTTTTTAGCATTCGTCAAGCAAAACAAATCAGTCACATTACCTTCAGTGGTTATAGTTCTTATGGTGTTAGGAACTTTGTATGAAGCAGAATTCTTCTTTTAGCACCCCTGAATTCAAAGATAGTATTTTTTAATTTTCGAACTCCATAAAAAAGAGGCTATCAAAGCAATAAAAACACCTCCTTGTTTTTTGGTAGCCATTAAGGGCGCCTTGACTACTGGTTGCAACTTGCCTTTAGATGAAAACCATGTGTTTAGCGGTGTGTTAAATAGCCATTGAAAGGAGTGAAATGGTAGCGAGGTGGCACATTTATCACCAAGGGCTGGTAAGGGAGTTGCATTCAGTCTAAAAGCGTAAATAAATATGCGAAAAGTAGTGAAAATGGGTACATTTTTTATAGTAGTTTCAAGAAAGCTATGTCTGTCAATGGTTCTGTGAATTCGCTCAATTCCCGCCACCTCCACCACATATATCCCACTTTATACTATATTGCCAAATCAACCTGCAATGTAAATTCGGTACAATTGCTCTATGAAATATTGGGCACTCATTCTCACCTTCTTCTCCCTAAGCTCTTTAGCTGGCGAACCAAACCTCAACACCTACCAGAACGGCCAAGTCCAACAAGTCGCAGGACAGGTTTACTATACCTACGAACCACAGATTAACACTAGAGTCAGGCAACAACCCTCTCTTGACAGCAATGTCCTTGGTCTGCTCAATAATGACGACAGGGACCACGACACAGACATAAACCACAAAGACTATAAATACGCACCTTACGATGAGGAATGGATGAAGGTGCTAGACTTTGATGGCAAGCTTCTTGGTTACAGTCATCGCTCTCTTTTCTATAAAAGTAATACCATTATTAAGTATGAAGACTCTGTGCAGACACCAACAGGCACTTACAAGCTGGAGTTCATAGGACACCCATACAGGCAAGCCCTGGAACATACCTACGGCAGTGGTAATTACTATTACAGCATAACCCTAGATGATACTGAGCTGATATATGAGAGGGGCTGGAAAAGCAATAAGAGGCACCTTCAAGAGATGTATATACAAGAATGGGGGGCTCTGCCGATACAATTCCACACACTTGACATTCAAGGAAAAAGAGTTGGGTGGCTGTTTGGCTGGAATCAATACGCCAGTACTGAATACAGTTCAGACATAGACTTTTCTTTTGCTAGACTTATTGTTCCTACTGGCAAAAAAGGAGAGCTATATACCACTCAAGGTCGCGGTTTTAAGTTTAGAGTTATTGCAGATTTTTTAGACAAGCAAGACAACCAGCTCATCGTTACTGAGGGTCATACTCAAGACACCTTTGCTGTTAAAGCAATGTTTAATTATTATCACTTGCCCTACCAGCACCTAATTACCCTTGATGGAGATGGCTTGATAAATGTAAAAACTGGAGATATAAAAATCTCTGAAAAATTCATTGAGAGCAATCCGTACTATGCTTACTCAATTGCTCTTTATTATGATGATTACGATGTCGTTAGAAGAGCTTCAAACAGGTTTAAAGACGCCTTGGATAAGGCAGAAAAAGGATGTCCAGAATACGATTTAACTGTTGCGCAAGGGTGCCCAGAATGCGCTAAAGAGGGCTTGTTTAGACCCACTGCCTACGTAGGTTACACCAACAGAACTCGAGAAAACTCAGCCGCCAGGCATAAGACATATGATGCACTTAAATCCTGCCTAGTGAGTGCAATAGGCAAGGAAGCCTATCATTACTTGTACTTCGCAACTGGGCTCTTCCCCTCTCAAAGGGTGATTGATGATTATATTGAGAACGAGTATCGTTATATGGATGAATACCGCTACTATCTCCACAAAAAGGAAAAGTAATAGATTGCATTGAACTATATTGTAAGACTACACGCCTACTGGCACAAAATGTGCTCTTAACTGAGAATGTTGATGGGATTGAAAGTTTGTTTCTTGTGCGAGGGGTGGGGTTTAGACTTTTATCCTTGATAGTTATATACTGGGTGAACAATGAACATCAATCCTAGGACAATAAAACTCTCTCTGCTCTTATTCCTATCTCTAGGTTTGGTGACTATGTCTTACGGCAGTTATCTTGATGACTGGCCTGATGATTCCATATGCAGCTGGCTTGAACAGAAGCCAACCCACCAAGGTTACTTAGGACAAGCTAAAAAAA
>JBBWVS010000114.1:0-2066 GCA_050256335.1 Gammaproteobacteria bacterium
AAGAACGGAGTTAATTAAACTTTAGCCTTATACTTTCTTGACAGTTAAGGGCTTGCTTACTGACAGAATACGGGTTTAAACCATGTATTTAGAGTTAGTACGACTGCGTTTAAAGCGTTTTTATTGCTAAGGAATAGTAGATGTTGCCTTCGGTTTAAAAGCGTAAATAAATATGTGAGGGGTAGATAATCACACAATTAACAAGGTTTATATTCTAAGCTTAACAGCATCTAAAAATAACACTGTAGCCATGTCTTTTAATGGCTATTTAGAGAGGGATAGAGAGGGTTGGAGCGTACTTCTTAGTGAAGGTATGGCAATGGCCCTGCCTATTGCGAAAATACTATATAACTTATACTATAGAACTAATTCAAATATAGCGCATATACCACTTATAAACTAATCTTGTGAGACCCTAATGAGACCCTGTATAAAGTTTATGGCATGGTAAAAACCATGAATCCGTTACTGTGTATGGTGGTTATGGGTGGACTTGAACCACCGACCCCGGCATTATGAATGCCGTGCTCTAACCAGCTGAGCTACATAACCAAAAGAGCGGATATTATCGAAAGATTTGCGCCAAATGTCAAGGGAAATCGAGCATTTATAGCAAGTCAATGATGTATTGTCTGATTATCCGTGCGCATTCATTATAAAATTTAGGCATTCGGGTCAAATCCTCTAATGAACAAATGTCAACATCCAATCTAAAAGTTGCACTCACCGGCGGCATCGCCTCCGGCAAAAGTCAAGTCAGTAGTCTGCTCGAGGCACACGGCAACCCCGTTGTTGATCTCGATGTTCTCGCTAGAGAGGTGGTTGAGCCTGGCACGGATGGCTTGAGCGAACTCGTCGCTGCTTTTAGCGATGACATACTCAACGAAGATGGAACGCTTAATCGCGCGTACCTAAGAGACAAGCTTTACAAAAAGGGGCGTAATCGCGCGTTGATCGAGAAAATATTGCATCCAAAAATATTGGAAAAAATGCAAATGGCGATGGAAGAACACGAAAACGGCGTAATAATTGTCGTTGTGCCACTTTTGGTGGAAAAAAGCCTTTGGCAACCCTTCGATAGAGCCATTGTTGTCGACACTTCGATCGAAAACCAGCTAAATCGCCTTAAAAATCGGGAAAACATCGATCAAAGCAAGGCAGAAGCGATGTTATTGGCACAAACTAGCCGCGAACAACGCCTAAAACTGGGTGAAAACCTACCGACCGATATTATCGAGAATAATTCACAAATTATTGATTTGGACGACAAGGTAGCCGCACTTCATCAAAAACTCAGCAAACTTCTATAAATCGTCTAACAATCTTTACTCATTGCGAATCAACGGATAAACTGCGGGGCTGAACATGTTTTTATTCGCTAGCAAAATCAGTGCAAATGTCACCACGCCTGTTGACACGGTTAGCATCAGCGTTAGGCCCAAATCAAATCGCCACTCCAAGGTAAATATATTCTCAACAACAAAATACGAGGCTAGCGCGGCAGCGCTTATCGAGAAAGATATTAGGGTGAAATAAATAATCGCGAACTCCAAAGTCATTGCCTTGAGAATGGTGGCAAAGTCAACACCCAATATTTTATAAATCAGATTGTTGTATTTGCGCAAACTGGTTTGCACCAAAACCGCGCTGACGATGACAATCATGCCAATGACAATAACAATCAGCGAAATGCTCGTTATTGCGATGAAAATCTTATTCATGATTTCGCCAACTTTCGATAACAATCGATCCACCTTAATGGCTGATATATTAGGAAACTGTTGCAACACTTGCGCCTGAATTTCGCCACTTGGAATTTCGGATTTAAGCGTACCAACGTACTCATAAGGCAGTTGATCGGCAAATGCACTGTTAATCATAATGGCGAAGTTAGTGCCCATGCCTCGATAATCGACTTGGCGTAAATTCATAACAGTGCCGGTTACCTCTCTGCCCAAGATGCTCAGTGTTATTTTATCGTTAACATCAACATTAAGATCCTCTGCGATATGAGAGTCCATCGACACCAGCATTTGCTCGGCGTTGCCAGGCGACCACCACTCGCC
>JBBWVS010000115.1:0-2695 GCA_050256335.1 Gammaproteobacteria bacterium
CATTGCCGACAACGGTTTTTGGGCGATCAATATTGCTAAAAAATATGGCGGCAAGGGCTTCTCTCATTACGCACACGCGATAATTGTTGGAAAAGTTTCCTCTATTGCCGGGGTTTTGGGTATTTCGGTAATGGTTCCAAATTCACTTGGGCCGGGTGAATTGTTGCAAAAATATGGCACGGATGCACAAAAAAATCAGTACCTACCTCGCTTATCTGCCGGTAAAGAAATTCCATGCTTTGCTTTGACTTCAACCGTTGCTGGCTCGGATGCTGGCTCGTTGGTTGATAGTGGGGTTGTTTGTTATGGTGAATTTGAAGGTAAGAAAGTCTTGGGAATGAGGCTCAATTGGGAAAAGCGCTATATTACGCTCGCTCCTGTGGCAACCGTTATTGGCCTTGCTTTTAAGGCTTATGACCCGGACAATTTATTGCCAAAAGAGCATCCACTTTGTGGCAAAGAAGATCTTGGTATAACGTGTGCGTTGATTCCTCGCGGCACCGAAGGTGTTAGCATTGGCACCCGACACAAACCTATTGGCGAGCCGTTTCAGAACGGCCCAATATTTGGTAAAGATGTATTTATTCCAATGGATTGGCTTATTGGTGGCGATCAAATGATTGGCCACGGTTGGAGGATGTTAATGGAGTGTTTAAGTGTAGGTCGTGGTATTTCTTTGCCAGTCTCCGGCGCGGCAGCGACTCAAGCGTTGTTGCTTACCACCAGTGCTTATACACAAACAAGAGAACAATTTGGTTTACCGATTGCCAACTTAGAGGGCATTCAGGAGAAACTAGCTACGCTTGCAACCAACGCTTATCGAGCGACTGCTAATATTAATCTCTCCACTTGGGCGCTTGATGCGGGTTACAGGCCGTCAATTATCTCGGCAATTGTTAAGTATAGAAACACTTTACTGATGCAGCAATCAGCCATCGACGCGATGGATGTTCATGGCGGTCGAGCGGTGATGCAGGGGCCTAGAAACTATGTTGCCAATGTTTATGCTTCGGCACCGGTTGCTATTACCGTTGAGGGTGCTAATATTCTCACCAGAAGTTTGATGGTTTTTGGTCAAGGTCTTATTCGCTGTCACGCGACCATGTTCGACGAACTGGATGCGCTTTATGATAAGAGTGGCAAAGGTATTGCTATTTTTGATAAGGCCTTAACAAAACATGTTAGCTCTTTTTTGCATAACTTTGCAAGAGCAGTTTTATTTTCATGGACACGTGGGCGATGTGCAACATCGTATGGTGACTCCACCACTAAAACTTACTATCGTAATTTGTCAGTATTGTCTGCTAAGTTTGCTGCAATGAGTGATATTTCATTATTTATCCTTACGGGGTCGTTGAAGCGCAAAGAAATGGTTTCAGGGCGTTTTGCCGATGCAATTGCAGCAATGTATGAAATGAGTGCTTGTTTAAAACTCTATGAAGAGCGATTTAAAAACAATGAAAAGGTAACCAGTGTTTTGCGTTTGTCACTATTGCAGTTAGCTGCAGAAGCGGACGCCGCAATGAAGGCAAACTTAGATAATTTGCCAGTAAATTGGTTAGTAAAAAAGACCATCGCGTTACTGTTGTTCCCATTCTCGAATACGGCGGCAAAAGTTGATGATAGACTGATAATTTCCACAGCAAGGTCTATTGCTGATATTGATTGGCTGACCAGCGATTTGTCGACTTGCATTTGTACCGACTTGAAAGATGTCCCTGGGCATCAATTCGAGATTCTATTTAAAGGCTATGAGGCGGCAAGTTTACTAAAACCACTTAAGAAAAGAGTGAAAAAAGCGGGTTATAAATACCAACCAAGTCAATCACTAGCAGATTGGCTGGGAGCGTTGGTTTCTGACAAACTTTTAACTTCTGAAGAAAAAGACAATTGGCTTGTGTGGCATGAGGCCGTTTTAGAGTCCCTCAAAGTTGATGACTTTGAAATAAAAAATAATATTTAAAGATAAGGTAATTATGAAACAGTATTTTGATAAAGCGTTTACTAAAGTAGCTGTACTCGGTTCTGGCACTATGGGTGGGCAAATTGCCGCACATTTTGCTAACCAAGGCATCGAAGTAACAATGTTTGACATGTCCCAGGAGGCGCTTAACGCCTCTCTACAGACAATGAAAAAACTTAAGCCAACACCGTTGGCACTTCCAACGATTCTTGATTCCATTAAAACAGCCACTTACGACTCTTTAGAGTTGTTGTCGGAGTGTGATTTTATTTTGGAATCAATCGTTGAAAATCTAGATATTAAGAAAAAGTTGTTTGCAAAGATTGCACCTTTTGTTAGGGACGATGCTATTTTGGTGACCAATACCTCTGGTCTGTCTATTAATACTATTGCAGAGCACGCACCAGAGGCGTTAAGAAGTCGCATCTTTGGTGTGCATTTTTTCAATCCGCCAAGATACCTGCCTTTGGTGGAGTTGATTAGAACAAATTATAGTGACGAAAAGTTACTGCAGAAAGCGGAAGGGTTTATAACTTCTGCACTGGGTAAAGAGGTGGTTTATGCAAACGATAACCCGGCATTTATTGCAAATAGAATTGGTGTCTTCTCTTTTATGGCAGTTTTGAAGCACGCTGAGGATTTCGACCTATCACCCGATACTGTTGATGCACTGACTGGCAAGAGGATCGGTCGACCTGCCAGTGCTTCATTCAGAACCCTAGATGTTGTTGG
>JBBWVS010000116.1:0-4754 GCA_050256335.1 Gammaproteobacteria bacterium
ATCAACCAACAAAAATCTTGTGGTATTGCCTATTTTTGAAAATCTCTCAGGCGCACTAGATTGAACGAAAAGGCCGCTTTGGTCAATAATACCAACCTCAGCAAAACTGACAATGGCCTCAATAATACCACTGCCACAAATACCAACAGCCTTTTGTTTGACTTTCTTGAAGTCTTCTTCGTCAGACCAGGCTTCCGTGCCAATCATTCTGTAACGCACTTCTAGGGTGTCTTTATCAATTCTTACGCGCTCAATAGCGCCATAAGTGGCACGCACCCCTGAAGAAATTTCCGCACCCTCAAAAGCCGGACCTGTTGGCGAAGAGGTGGCGTATACTTTGCCATTTTTAGCCAACATAATTTCAGCGTTGGTGCCAATATCCACCAACAAAGTGGTTTTGTTGTTCATGATATGCATTTGGCTCAAATAGGCCGCTGCAGTGTCTGCACCCACGTGACCGGCAATCAGTGGCAAAAACGAAATTCTTGTTTTTGCGTACAGATCAAGGCCCAAATCTTTGGCATCAATATCCAGCCATTCACGAGTTGCTAAAGTAAATGGTGACTGACCTAACTCCACTGGTGAAAGTCCAAAAAACAAATGATGCATGATTGGATTACCAACCAGTACAATTTCTAGTAATTTATCTCTATCCAGCTTTAGCTCGTCACAAGCCTCATGAAACATTTCTGTTAATTTGGTACGTACGGCATCGGTGAGTTTTTTGTCGCCACCTTTGTTCATCATGACGTAGGAAACTCGAGACATCAAGTCTTCGCCGTAACGAATTTGCGGATTCATTGCGCTCGATTCAAACAGCAATTGTCCTGTTGCTAAATCATACACATAGACCGCCAATGTGGTCGAGCCAATATCAACAGCTGCACCAATAATTTGATGCTCGCCTTGTGGATAAACAGCAACAACCTCTTTGTTATCGCGCACAGCAACGCTGAGAACACCCTTGGTCTCATGAATTAGAGGCTGAAGCTCTCTAAGCAAACTAAAATCAAATGTCGCCTGAATGTCTTGTTTTTGTAATTGCTCAAGCAGATTTTCTGAGGCTGAAGGGTTTTCATCCAAAGTAGGCTCATCCAATGTGCAATGGATTAACTCAATAGTGGTCGACAAACTGTAATCTTGCTTGGCATTTTTTTTGCTAATGTAGGCTAAATGCTCTTGAGACTCTTCCGGCACATCGATGACCAAATCGCCTTGAATACAAGTTTGGCATGCGAGTCGCTTGCCTTCATATTTCGGATTTTCTTCAATCAGCTGTCTTTCAAGTCGAGTAATGCCGCTGACGTTCTCTGGCTTACAGTCAACACCAAACTTCGAATGTGTTCCTTCTGAAACTTCAATCCAACATTGATGACATTGGCCATAACCGCCGCATAACGAGCGGATTGCGACGCCAGCGTCTTGCGCCACTTGCAAAAGTGTATCACCGACTTCGCCTTTGTATTGGCGGCCCGACGGGGTAAAACAAATTTTCTGAATATCGTCCATAGTTAATCAGTCCTAATCATGCCGCTGTCACCATAGCCTTCGAATTGCGATTCGTTGGCATTAATTTCATAATAGCAGCCTTTTTCCTCTGTAAAAATATGATGGCGAACGCCTAAATCTTTCGCATCATCAAGGCTGCCTGCAGTAACACTAATGGTTGGCTTAGTATCATTCTGCCAAAACATATGCGCACCACAATTCTCACAAAAACCGTGGCGTGAACCTTCGTGTGTGTAATGCCATTTAATCTCGCCACTGATTGTTATTTTATCTCTTTGTACCTGACAAGCTGCCATATAGTGACCGGTCATCTTACGGCACTGCTGACAATGACAAAAGGACACATCCGACAAATCAAACGCCACATAAGTCGTTTGACCGCAGACACAAGATCCTTTATATTCAGTATCAGCCATAGTAATCAATAATTAAGCGCGTTTTCTACGACGACGCCCTTCACGAGCATCAGTGCCTTCCGCCAAAGGCTCTTTATAAGCCCTAATCCACGCAACACAACCATCATCAACACCCGTTAATACGTCTGCCGCTCGGATTGCCTGTACCAATTCAGCGTGCAATGGATTGACAATTGCTGACGTCATACCGGCCACAATTGCCATCGGCAGGAATGCGTTATTAATGCCGGGACGCTGAGGCAAGCCAAAGCTCACATTGGAAGCGCCACAAGTTGTATTTACTTTTAATTCAGCACGCAAACGACGAACCAAATCAAACACTTGGTTGCCCGCTTGCGAAATCGCACCAATTGGCATTACCAACGGATCCACAACAACGTCTTCAGGCTTAATGCCGTAATCTGCTGCATGCTCTACAATTTTCTTCGCAACCAAAAAACGCTCATTTGGATCCTGCTTGATGCCTGTTTCGTCATTAGAAATCGCAACAACAGCTGCGCCGTATTTTTTTACCAAAGGCAAAACACGTTCTAAAACTTCCGTCTCACCGGTCGTTGAATTCACTAGTGCACGACCATCATAAGCCGCAAGGCCAGCTTCAAGTGCCTCAATAATAGACGAATCAATGCATAAAGGCACGTCGACTTCCGCCTGTACACGACGAATAGCTTCCGCTAGAATTGCGGGCTCGTCGGCCAAAGGAATGCCGGCATTAATATCCAGCATTTGTGCGCCAGCCTCTACTTGGGCGATGGCGTCTGCTACGACGCGTGAATAATCACCGTTTTTCATCTCTTCTGCAAGAATTTTTCTGCCTGTAGGGTTGATGCGCTCGCCAATCATAACAAAAGGGTGGCCAAAACCAATGGTCACTTCTTTGCTTGCTGACGATAAAGTTGTTGTTGTCATTTCTTTCTTACTCCGTAAACTAATTAATACTCATTCTTAGGCGCCCAAGGCTTTCGATCGCCAAGTACACCCGAATCTTTTACTATTTCTGCGACGTACTGCTCTTGCTTGTACGCCATCACATGCACACCACTAACACCTTCAAGTTCTTTGACTTGCTGCATTAGCTCAACGCAAATCTTTTGTCCTTCTTTTTTCTGGTTTTCTGCACCCGCAAGCCGCTTAATAATGCTGTCTGGAATATGCACACCAGGCACATTTGAGCGAAGCCACTTTGCTGTATTTGCAGAGGCCAATGTACCCACACCAGGCAATATAAAAGCGCGCTCGGTTAATCCTCTATCGACCGCTTCCGCCATAAAGTCTTTTAACATCGGCATGTCAAAGCAATATTGCGTCTGGATAAACTGCGCACCAGCATTAATCTTTTTCTCCATTTGCGATACTCGAGATTCAACAGGAGGGACAAATGGGTTAATCGTGCTACCAGCAAACATTTCAGGCGCTTCAGTCAACTTTCTACCGCTGAGCAGGGTCGATTCATCTCGCATTTTTTGAATGGTTGTCAGCAATGAAATACTGTCAAGATCAAAAACGCGTTTCGCATCAGGATGATCACCCGCACTGACATCGTCACCCGTTAACGCCAAGACGTTACAAACACCCATCGCAGCAGCGCCCAATATATCACCCTGAATAGCAATTCGGTTTTTGTCTCGACAAGAAATTTGCAAAATCGGTGAATAGCCAATATGCGCAAGCAATGCGCATACAGCCACACTCGACATGTGACAATTTGCCCCCGAGCCATCGGTTGCATTAATCGCATCAACCGCATGATCAAACATCGCCGCTTCGTGAAAAACTTCGGTACGATCAGCAGAATCCGGTGGCGCCAATTCTGTTGTTACCGCAAATTCACCGCGCTTTAGAACGCGCTCAAATCTTCCACGTGAAACATGGTTATCCAACTTTGGCAATGGATTACCCGGATGGTAAACGTATTCCGGATTAATTTTGATTGATTCATCCAATACCATTTCTATTTAACCTCAACGTCTTCATTCGCCAATCGAATCCAAGCACTCGAGCCTTTATGTTCATGGTTTACAGCAAATTGAATTTCCTGGATTTTATGGCTGTGTTTCATTTTTTTTGAGCCCTGCCAAGCCTCAACCCAAACACACTTCATCTCAGGCTTCACTTCGCAATTACCATTGGCTCGAACACCGCCACATGGGCCGTTTCTCAAAGTTTTTGGGCAGTTCATTGGGCAAGTCATGCCCGTTGTTGACAGTACACAATTGCCACACATTTGACAATCAAATAGAAAGCCTTTGGTTTTCTTTTCAGCCCAAGTAATGGGCTTGTCAAGCTTGCCCTTGACGATTTTATTCAACACTCTCAGAGACGCCAAAATAATAGGCGACGAAGCGTTATACATCGCCTCATAAGCTCTCGCATGTTTGCTTGCAAATAATCTCGCTTTATACATCTTAGTTTTCTTCGTTTGCCAGTGGCATTATTTCAATTTCATCAAAGACACAATCCAAATACCCTGTGCCCACCAATTTATATTCGTACTCAAAACCCCAGTCTTTCGCATACTGTGCGGCCTCTTTTTGCCACTGCTCATTTTCCGTTTGCGCCAAATACACCAATTTTTTGTAATTGGCAAAATAAACATCAAACAACTCAGGGTAGCGATCCAAGCCCATACCTTTAATCATGAGTCTTTTGAAATTCTTGACCAAATAATCGGTTAGGTAGAAAGTACCCAACTCCTGCTCAGCCATTTCATGAAAAGCCTCAGATCCGGCAAAAAACTCGTAACAATGAGCGCCGCCAATGCGTTTCGCATTATATTTTTCGATTACCCTATCGAGTCCTCCGCCCGTACCGCAATCAGCATAAGCAATA
>JBBWVS010000117.1:0-2880 GCA_050256335.1 Gammaproteobacteria bacterium
CCTAAGATAACAGGACCGCTTAATACCGGTGTGATACACTCACAACCAGTTTCCGCTAGCGCTCTTTTTGCAAGTGTGTTTTTTACAACACGCAAAGATACATTCGCATCTATTGCAGAAGCACGCAAGTCAGTCATTTGTTCAACATTCAATCCGCGATACTCGGCTGCGCCAACAGAAATTGCAGTAGATGCTACTGCTTTTACCTGTTCGACAACTGCTTTTTTTGCTTCAAGATTTAGAGCCATAGTCTCTCCTGAACAATTATAAAAAGAAAGCTATATAAAATAACTTTCGCCACAAGGTATTTGCATACCCTCTACATAGGCAAATTGAAGGATCAATTTATTAAGCAACAAATTCCGAAAAAATCATCGCACCTATGGTCTTTGAGGCTAAACAAGTTAACTTGTCGCCCAAAGAATTCTTTTTAGTGGATAGCCGTAGCCAACCACTGATAAATCATTAAATATCGACGCTTGATAAATCAACTGACAGGCCTGGACCCATTGTTGAAGAAACATTCATCTTTTGGAAATAAATACCTTTTGCTGAACTTGGCTTAGATTTTTTAAGCGCGCCCAGTAAGGCTGTAATATTTTCTTCCAAAGCTTTTGCATCAAAAGAGGCTTTACCCACACAGCCGTGAACAATACCCGCTTTATCGGCACGGTAACGAACTTGGCCGGCCTTTGCGTTGCTAACAGCAGTGGCAACGTCCTGTGTAACTGTGCCCACTTTAGGGTTAGGCATTAGACCACGTGGGCCCAACAGTTGACCCAGTCGACCAACAACACCCATTGCATCTGGTGATGCGATAACAACATCATAATTTAAATCGCCGTCTTGCATTGACTTCATCAAGTCTTCCATGCCAACAACGTCAGCACCTGCGTCAGTCGCTTTTTGTGCATTTTCACCTTGAGTGAATACTGCAACGCGAACCGTTTTTCCAGTACCGTTTGGCAGTGTCACTGCACCACGAACGTTTTGGTCTGATTTTTTAGCGTCAATACCAAGATTGATACTTACATCAACAGACTCATCAAATTTTGCCGAAGCACATTCTTTTACTAAGTTAAGAGCATCAGCCATTGTGTAACGTACGCCGACTTGTATTTTCGCTTGATTGTCTTTTTGTTTTTTAGTTGCATTAGCCATGATTAACCCTCCACCACTAAGCCCATCGAACGTGCAGTGCCAGCAATAATTTGTACAGCTGCATCGATGTCATTAGCATTTAAATCTTTCATTTTAATGTTTGCCACTTCTTCAAGTTGCGCACGTGTAACCGTACCCACTTTATTAATGTGCGGCTCACCACTACCCTTAGCAATACCCGTTACTTTTCTCAGTAGTACAGCTGCTGGTGGTGTTTTAGTAATAAACGTAAAGCTACGGTCGTTATAGACAGTGATAATAACTGGCACAGCCATGCCTTTATCAAGATCCTGAGTTTTCGCATTAAACGCTTTACAGAATTCCATAATATTAACACCATGCTGACCTAATGCAGGGCCAACCGGTGGTGACGGATTTGCTTCAGCTGCAGGTACCTGCAACTTTATATATGTCTGAATTTTTTTTGCCATTTGTTTCTCCTATGGGTACAAACGCCGCTAAGCTCCCCGTTAGTTTATAACCCTAGGGTTATCCTATGTTTTCTCGACTTGAGAAAACTCCAGCTCAACTGGTGTTGTACGTCCGAAAATCAGTACTTCAACTTTCAGCAAGCTCTTTTCATAATCAACACTTTCAACCGTGCCGTTAAACTCATTAAATGGACCGTCAATAACCAGCACTTCTTCGCCGGGTTGAAACGCCACTTTAGGTTTGGGCTTATCTGCACCTTCCTGCACTCGTGCAAGAATTCTATCGACCTCTCTTTGGGTGATAGGCGATGGCTTGCCAGACGAGCCACCAATAAAGCCCATGACGTTATTGGTGTTTTTTATCAATAACCAGGTTGGCTCTGTTAACTCCATGTTTATCAGCATGTAGCCAGGGAAAAACTTACGCTCTGTTTCCTTCTTCAGGCCACCCTTAAGCTCAACCACTTGCTCAGTAGGTATCATGATCTCACCAATAAGGCCTTCTTCTAGCTGTTTTTCTTTAATAGCAAGATCGATAGCATCTTCAATCGACTTTTTCACTTTCGCTTCATAGCCGCTTCTTGCATGGATTACAAACCACTTCTTAGACATTAGAATCCTTAAGTTAAAGTGTTAAAACGAGGCAATTGAGTGCACACCCCAAGTGAAGAATGCATCAACAATCCATAAAAATATGGATACAATCACAACCGCAATCATAATCATGCCTGTTGTCTTAATGGTTTCTTCACGAGTTGGCCAAACAACCTTTCGTAATTCAATTCTTGTTTCTTTAGCAAAGTGAATAAATTTCTCACCTTGCAAAGACCGTGTAAATACAAGTGCCGCTGCCACAATGCCAGAGAGCAAAATAAGCACTTTAAATAACGTGGTTAATTGCCATGGGTCCATATAAAACAGCGCAATCGATGCTATTAATATAGCCAGCGATAAAACACCGTTCAATTGTCCTAAACCTTGTTTTTGATTGTCTGTGTTCTTAGCCACATCTATCCTTTAATTTGGCAGGCAAGGAGGGACTCGAACCCCCAACCAACGGTTTTGGAGACCGCCACTCTACCAATTGAGCCACTTGCCTAAAATCTTAATAAATCAGTCTCAACATAAGTCGAGACTGGTTCGTTACAACTAATTACTGCGTAATCTTAGAGACCACACCCGCACCCACGGTACGACCGCCTTCTCTGATTGCAAATCGTAAACCCTCTTCCATAGCGATTGGCGCAAGTAGCTCTACTGTCATCTTTACGTTATCGCCTGGCATGAC
>JBBWVS010000118.1:0-42163 GCA_050256335.1 Gammaproteobacteria bacterium
AGATCGGCCCAATGATCATAGTCTTCACTACCGCCCCTGATGTAGACCATGGAATTGATGGCGGTGGAACCGCCCAAACATTTACCCCGATTAACCCCCATCTTGCGGTTATTCAAATGCTTCTGCGACACGCCTTTATAAGCATAATCGTATTTTTTATTTCCATAAAGCCCAAAAATACCGGCTGGTATTTGAATCCACGGACTCTTATCACTGCCGCCCGCTTCGATCAAGCAGACACTATTTTCTGGGTTTTCACTTAATCGGTTGGCCAACACGCAACCCGCTGCGCCTGCACCAACAATAATATAATCATAACAGCTTGTTTTTGGAGTATTGTCTTTCACTTTCGTTGTGCCTTGTTTTTTAGAATCATTCATTGGGTGCCGTGTTGTCCTGAATACCTATTAACCTTTAGTGATAACCAGCCAACGAGAGCCTCTTTTTCAGGCTTATAAACCTCCACCTTAAGTGGAAAACAAGTTGCAGAGTCGCTAGAATGAGTGCTGCTGCAATCACCACCAGGGCACGCTGACAGGGCACCCAGCAAATCAATTTCGGCAAAAAACTCAATAAAATCACCCGGTCTAACAGGGCTTGGCTTCATAAAGTATTGGTGAGTATCTTTGGTAAACCCGGTGCACATAAATACATTTAAAACATCATGAATTAAATGCTCAATTTCGTCAATCGACTTGCCTTCATAGGTGGCCATTGCTCTGCATAGATTTGAGTGGCAACAATAATGATAATTATGATTATTAAGCGCCATATGAGTATATGGATCGCAGCGCGTGCCAATGACATCATGAACACTGCCGCCATCCTCATCCCAGCCGTACCAATCAAGGGTATCGTGTGTAATTGTGGCCATTGGCCTGAAGTAAGGAAAGTTACTCCAAAGACGATCGCTAGTGCTGACATGTGTGCCGTACAGCGCTCGAGTCTTGCCGGAATAAAAGCGCTCGTTCAAATCGCCCTTATGCCAAAGATTTAAATCCCCCACTTGGGGTCCTTCAACACTGACAATACGAAAAAAATGCCCTTCTGGCACGTGAAAAGTTTTGGCTTCTCTTGGTGGGACAATAATCTCATCAACCAAAGTCATGCCCTCTCTGGCCTTTTGATAACTCAGCATATCCACTGGCGGTAGTGCTTCAGCTGGATAGGCAATAACAACCCTCTTATTTAAGCGCTCTGCTGCATTGTTCGGTTTTGCGTTTTGGGGTGTGTATTTCATCGCCAAAGATAGCTATCGTTATAATGAAGTGGCGGCACGCCCTGCCTGATCGTAGAGACCAGATAGAGTTCTAAGTAGCCGTGCAACTTCGTGCAAATCTTGATTATCGTTGCAAATATCACCAAGTGCCTCAACGAGACATTGTTGGCGAATTTCAGCATACCTTTCGCAGATTTCCCTGCCTTGCTTACTCACTTGATAAAAGCTTTCTTTACCGCGTTTTTCGACTTGGATGAGGTCGAGTTTTTGTAACTTTCTTAAAGAGTAAGCAACGGTATGCGCATCCTCAATGTTTAATGTGAAACAGATGTCTGCTAAGCGCTTAGCTCGATTTCGATGATAAACATTATGCAATACTAGGGCGTCGGTGTAGGTTATTTTTTCAGGGCCTCCGGCTGCCACCATACAGCGTACTATCCAGTTTTGCATGGCATTGCTGGCAATAATGATTCCATATTCAACTTCGGAGAGGCTTGCCCCAGTTCCTTGAGCAAGATGTGCAGAGGAGACAATGGCACTATTTGTTGCAGTCATGATCTACTTAATCTCCAAATTGAGTGGTGTACGGCTAAGCCGTTCAGCGCCTGCTGCACCAACGATGACCGAATGACCGGGGCACATCGCTAGGCGACTCTCTCGATTCATTACAATCATGTGTAAAAAAAACACCATATTTTCTTCAATCAACATCGGGTTATCCTCGAAAATCATCGGGTAATCAACCCAGATTGGCGCATAAGCACAACCCATAGTATAACCACAAGCATTTAAACGATGCGCTTTTAAACCACCGGCATCCATCACCCTGGCATGCGCAGCAAAAACATCGCCAAGCGTATTACCGGGCTTTAGTGTCTCTTCACATGCCAAAAGTGCTTCAATAGCTACTGTGTGCATATGGTAGTGTTCGGGTTTGGCCTCACCGACCAATACCGTTCGCATCATTGCAGCATGGTAACGGCGATAACAGCCTGCCCATTCCAAGGTCATTTGATCAATAGCATCAAGGTGACGCGGGCCAGCGTGATAACGACACAGCAGTGCATACTCGCCCGAACCGATAATAAATTCATTGCCTGCATAAGTACCACCGCCTTGGAAAACTGCGCCTTGCATAGCGGCCAATATGTCACCTTCAAAAGCGCCAGCCTTGGTAAGCTTTATGCCGGCATCATAGGCATCGTCTGCAAGTGCTGCTGCTTTACGAATATATTCCAGTTCTTTTTCACTTTTAATATAGCGCAACTGACTGACTAAATTAGAGGCATCCGTTAGTCTACAAAAACCTGCTAATGCACTATCCAATAGCCGGTAATTATGTGCAGTCAACCCCACACTGTCGTACTCAATACCTAAATTTTTGTTTTCACAGCCCAGCTCTCTTAGCAGCTGCTTTAGATTCTGCGTAGGCTCCATCCCAGCCTCGTCTTTCCAGATACGAATATCATCAATGATAGAGGTAAGTTCGGCTTGGGCGAGATCGGGTGCACGTGTCAGTAATATCATACGCCCATCTGCGCCCAGATAAAAACATTGAAACATGGCATAACCGAAACTGTCATAACCGCTAAGATAGTACATACTCTCTTGGCGAAACATAAGAAGCCCATCAAGTCCCAGTCGATCTAACTCTTTGAGCACTCTTGTTTGGCGCTGCTTAAATTCGACTTTGCTAAAATGAATGGCCATTACTTTCCTCTAATGAATTGTATTTTATAATTGCCAGTTAAGACGGCGCAGGAGGCTCGCCAAAGCCACCACCACCAGGTGTTTTTAAGACAAAAATATCGTCTTTGACAACCTCAACTTGACCTTTTGTTCCGAGATCGGTGATGTGTCCGTCTCTATGAACAACATAATTCTTACCAACAGCACCAGGCTTGCCACCGGAAACACCGTACGGTTGCACCACTCGATGACCCGCAATCATATTAACCGTCATAGGCTCGAGAAAGCGCATTTGTCGATTAACACCTTCGCCGCCTTTATTGATGCCTGCGCCGCCAGAATTTTTTCTAATACTAAACGACTCAAGGCGTACTGGAAATCGCCATTCCAATACTTCGGGATCGGTTAGTCTCGAATTGGTCATATGAGTGTGAACAGCACTACAGCCATCTTGTTTGGCACTAGCGCCAGCACCACCACAGATGGTTTCGTAATTCTGCACCCTGTCATTACCCCAGATGAAGTTATTCATGGTGCCTTGAGAAGCCGCAACTACGCCAAGGGCGCCCAGCAACGTGTCAACAATGTATTGCGATGTTTCAACATTGCCAGCAATGACCGCCGCTGGGTATTCGGGATTAATCATTGAGCGCTTTGGAATAATCAACTTTAAAGGTTTTAAACAACCGGCATTCAGTGGAATATCATCATCAACCAAACAACGAAAAACGTAGAGAACGGCAGCATGACAGATTGCACTAGGTGCATTGTAATTACTTGGGTGTTGGTCACTAGTACCGGTGAAATCGATAGTCGCACTTCGATTTTTTTTATCTAAACTAATGTCAACACAGACTTGATAACCATCATCCATTTTGTAAGTAAAACTGGAATCACTAAGAACGTCCAACACTCGACGCACAGATTCTTCAGCGTTGTCCTGCACATGCTGCATATAAGCATGAACCACATTAAGACCGTAATGGCGAATCACTCCAAGCAGTTCTTGTGCGCCTTTTTCTGCTGCAGCAACTTGAGCTTTTAAATCGGCAATATTTTGCTCAATATTGCGTGCCGGGTATTCACCAGCACTGAGCAAACTGTCTATTTCTTGCTCAAGAAAAATACCCTTTGAAACCAAAGTAAAGTTATCAATTAATATGCCTTCTTCCTTGACATGTTTTGAATATGCTGGCGCCGAGCCGGGCACTGTACCACCGATATCTGCGTGATGACCACGCGTCGCTACATAAAAGATTACTTCTTCACCTTGCTCGTCATAAACTGGCTTTATCAGTGTAATGTCAGGTAAATGTGTACCACCATTGTAAGGCGCATTAATGAGAAAGGCATCTCCAGGCGACATAGTTGCAGAATTCTCGCGAATGATCGTTTTAATCGATTCACTCATAGAGCCAAGATGGACTGGAACATGGGGCGCATTGGCGACGAGATCACCCATGGGTGAGAACAGAGCGCAAGAAAAATCAAGCCGCTCTTTAATATTAACAGACGAAGCTGTGTTTTCGAGTACTGTGCCCATTTGTTCTGCGACATTCATAAACAAATTATTGAAAATTTCCAGCATCACCGGATCCACATCAGTGCCGATAGCGCTCGCTCTGTGTAATTTCGCTACACGCTCAAGAACAAGATCATTATTTGCTTTAATAACAGCTTGCCAGCCAGGCTCTATGACAATCGTGGAGGTGGGCTCAATAATCACCGCTGGGCCATCGATCAACTCATCGGTTGCGATTGAGTCACGATGATAAAATGGCGTTTGCTGCGATTTACCGCCCATCACCACACTAAGCGTTGCTGCTACTTCTGTTGTTTTAGCGCCCACCCGATTTTGCTGAACGTTTCTCGGTGCGTTTGCGCAAGAGACTTCCATTTGAATGGATTCGACAATGAGCAATTTTTCTGGCGAAATAAAACCAAAGCGCGACCGATGAAGGTTTTCAAAGCCCTCTTTCAATTGATCATACCCACAAAAATTCACCGACAAAGCGCTATCTGAACCTTGATAACGCAGATAAACACGAGAACTATAATGAAGTTTTTCTTCGCTGAGGCCCTGCGCAATCATTTCCTCTCGACCCTTTGTGCCAAGTGCCTTGAACTGATTTGAAAGCGACCCAATGATGGCTTCATTCAAGCTTAACTCAATAGCCAAGTCATTGATTGTGCGACTCTCAGCAAGCCCCATACCATAAGCTGATAACACGCCTGCAAAAGGGTGCAGATGGATGCACTTCATGCCTAAACTGTCCGCTACCAGACAAGCATGTTGCCCGCCTGCGCCGCCAAAACAAGACAACGTATATTCACTCACATCGTAGCCGCGTTGTACAGATATTTTTTTAATGGCGTTTGCCATACTCTCAATGGCAATTGAGAGAAAACCCTCGGCAACTTCGATTGAAGAGACTGGCTTGCCAGTTGCGACGGATATTTCTTGGGCCAATACGCTAAATTTTTCCTTAACAATATCAACATCGAGTGCTTGATTGGCGCTGCAGCCAAATACTTTGGGAAAGAATTCTGGATTGAGTTTCCCTAGCATCACATTGCAGTCCGTCACCGTGAGCGGCCCACCATTGCGGTAACATGCGGGCCCTGGATTTGCACCCGCTGAACCCGGACCAACTCGGTAACGAGCGCCATCAAAGTGCACAATTGAACCCCCACCAGCAGCTACGGTGTGAATGAGCATCATCGGTGCACGGCAACGAACACCGGCAACTTGTGTTTCTAATGTTCGCTCATACTCGCCATCGTAATGCGAAACATCCGTCGATGTGCCCCCCATATCAAAACCGATAAGTTTATTAAATCCTGCTTTTTCAGCAGTCTTAACCATTCCAACAACACCGCCTGCAGGGCCTGAGAGAATAGCGTCCTTGCCTTGAAAGAAATGCGCATCTGTGAGGCCACCGTTTGACTGCATAAACAACAACTTACCTTTTTTTGCACCCTCGGCTCCCAAGGCGCTCTCAACTTGGCTGACGTAACGACGCAAAATTGGAGATAGGTAAGCATCAAGGACAGTTGTATCACCCCTAGACACAATTTTCATCAGTGGGCTGACTTGGTGGCTCACCGATATTTGTTCAAAACCAATATTTTGAGCGATAGCCTTTATTCGGTTTTCATGATCGTGATAACGGTAGCCGTGTAACAATACAATTGCTATTGAACGATAACCTTCATCAAAAGCTTGCTGCAACTGTCGCTCTGCCAAAATCTGGTCTAGTGATTTAATGAGCTTGCCATGACAATCTATTCTCTCTTCGATTTCAACAACGCAAGAGTAGAGCATTTCTGGAAGAACAATATCCAGTGCAAATAACTCCGGTCTCTGTTGATAACCAATGCGCAGAATATCGCCAAAACCCTTCGTAATTGCTAATAATACTCTCTCGCCTTGGCGCTCCAATAAGGCATTGGTAGCAACGGTTGTACCCATTTTTATTGAGTCAATTTTAGCCATTGGTATTTTGCTGTCTTCACCCAAGCACAACAAATCACGAATACCTTGAATCGCTGCGTCAGCGTACTGTCCTGGGTTTTCAGATAGCAGTTTGTGCGCATGTATTTTTCCTTCAGGACTTTGGCCAATAACATCCGTGAAAGTACCGCCTCGATCAATCCAAAATTGCCACTTATTATCCTTTTTAGTTCTTGTTTCGCTCATAATAATAATTATTTAATAATATAATATATCAATTATATGTATATTATATGTATAAATTATACCTATTAATAAAACGATTACCCAACTGGATAAATATGCTCTGAAATCGAGAAACTCGATAACTGACGTGAAAAAAATTCATTGGACAGCTAATTCAATAAGGCACACAATGCGCGCTATCTGTACTGTCTAATCTGACGGCACTATTGAGAGGTAATCAAAATGCAAAATCAACATTTATTGGGCCTTATTTTGGTTTGCTGCGCAGGACTGATGTGGAGCTTTGGCGCACCCATAATCCGCCATTTAGATCACGTAGAACTTTATCGCTACCATTATTTGATTTATCGTATGTTTGTGGCTGTCCCCATCATACTGCTTTATATTCTTTATCGAGATAGGAGCAAGGTTTTTGAAAATATCAAACGTATTAATCGCTTTACCTTGATAGGAGCATTGTGTCTTGCATTTTCCTCTGTTGGTTGGATTTACGCCCTGACAATAACCAGTGTTGCTGTACCTATGTTGATGTTTGCAACCGCGCCATTATTGTCCGGCGTTTTAGGCTATTTTTTATTGGGTGAGACGCTAAGTCGCACCACGATAATGAATACTGCACTGGTAATCGTTGGTGTCTTTATCATGGTTATTGGTGCGGTCGATGAAAATATTGTGCTCGGTGCCTTTCTTGGTTTTTTAGTTGCATTGGGGTTTTCTGTGTTTACCATTACTTTACGATATAACCCAGATACACCAAAACTGATAACACCCGCTCTATCGACCATTTTCACTGCGCTTATTTGCACAATGATTTTGTTTTATTATGGTGAGTCTTTCAGTATGCCAGTAAAAAATATTCAGCTTAGCTTGGTGCACGGAGCTTTGGGTAGTATAGGCATAATACTTTACGTTCTTGGATCAAAGTATTTGCCAACAGCAGAACTCGTTATGCTTTCTCTTGTTGATATAGTTTTTGCTATTTTTTGGGTTTGGGTGCCCTTCATTGGCATTAACGAGACGCCTGAAATAAACACTCTGATTGGCGGTGTATTTATATTAAGCGCTCTAATTTTGCAAGGCCTAAAGGCGCGCAAGCCACATGCTAAAGCTATGCCTTAAAGTGTAAAGCAATGACAGTGGCTTTAACATTAAATGAAGGGTTCAATTAATGCACAATAATTATTTCTTTGGTTTTATCTTAGTCTGCATTGCAGCACTTGTTTGGAGTTTTGGGACATTGACATTACGCCACTCTGTTGACTTGGAGAGCCATTTAATCCCTTTTCTGCTCGTTCGAGGTTCCAGTGCATTCGTTGTAATATTTGCTTTTGTTTGGTATCGAGATGGTAAAAATGTAGTCAAAAATATCAAAAGACTTGATCGATACAGCCTGTTTGGTTCGCTCATTCTTGGCTTTGGCATGGTATGTTTTGTTTTTTCAATTACCAAAACCACCATGGCGATCAGTATGATTATGCTGGCCATTTCACCCTTATTAGCCGCCATTCTTGGTTTTTTACTTCTAGGAGAGAAGTTAAGCCGCACGACAATCCTTAACATGCTGGTTGTCATTGCTGGTGTGGTGGTTATACTTTACGGCACCAATGATTCGAGCTCATTATTGGGTGCTGCAGTTGGTTTGCTTGTCGCTCTTTGTTTTGCGTTATTTACCATTACCTTGCGTCATAATCCAGACATGCCGAAACTCATTACGCCGGCAATTGGAGGATTATTTAGTGCATTTTGTATGCTTACCTATATTGTGTTTAGCGATATCCCTCTCGCACTGTCGGTGCATAACATCACAATGGCTATTATCAGTGGCACTGTCGTTGGTATTGGCCTTATTCTTTTCACCTTGGGTGCAAAATATTTGCCTGCTGCTGAACTGATACTGTTGTCGTTATTAGAGTCAATTGCTGGAATTTTTTGGGTTTGGTTGCCAGCATTTGGCGTTAATGAAGTGCCTACCACCAACACCATTATTGGTGGTTTTATTATCCTTGCTGCTATCATTTTTCAAGGACTCAAAAGCCGCAAAACACAAGCCGCACGAATGCCTTAATTTTGAAATACTTTCTAACGAATAGATACTGATTATGAAAAACAAATACTTACTAGGTTTCACACTTGTTTGCTTAACTGGCATTGTTTGGAGTTTCGGCGCGCCCATTGTGCGCCTTATGGAGGATGCAGAAAACTATCAAATCCCTTATCTTTTTTATCGAGGTTTTGCTATTTGTACAACCATAACTCTTTATATATTTTTGCGTGATAG
The DNA here is from genome assembly GCA_050256335.1 of Gammaproteobacteria bacterium. Taxonomy (GTDB): domain Bacteria; phylum Pseudomonadota; class Gammaproteobacteria; order PS1; family Pseudothioglobaceae; genus Pseudothioglobus. The sequence continues at coordinate 8,887 of JBBWVS010000118.1, forward strand.
ACGGGAATTTTTTGCCAACTTTAAGCGCATTGACCGTTGGGCTGTTTCTGGTGCCGTGCTCCTTATGCTGAGTATGTTTGGCTTTATCTACTCGTTAACCATAACAACAGTGGCAATCACTTTACTTATGCTTGCACTTGCGCCTCTTTTCTCTGCAATATTTGGTTATATATTGCTTTCAGAAAAACTCAGTCGAACCACCATCTCCAATATGTTTATTGTTATTTTTGGTGTTGTTGTCATGGTTTGGAACGTGGAAAGCTCTAATACAATTATTGGCGCCTTATACGGCATGTTTTCCGCTTTTTGTTTTGCCATGTACACAATAACAATTCGTCACAATCCAGAAACACCAAAATTGTTAACCCCTGCTCTTTCTGGTCTTATGGGAATTGTAGTAACTTGCGTTTTGGTACTGGCTAGCGACGATTTAACCTTTACAATGCCGGCAATAAATATTAAATTAAGTGTCGTTCACGGCACGATTGTTGGTGCAGGTTTGGTTTTATATGGACTGGGTGCTAAATACTTGCCTGCTGCAGAGCTTGTTTTGCTCTCGCTACTAGAGGTAGTCGTTGGGATTTTTTGGGCTTGGCTACCAATCATCGGCATTAATGAAGTGCCGGATTTAAATACTCTGATTGGTGGCTTGATCATGCTAGGCGCGATTACCATCCAAGGTTTGGCGACGCGCAAACAACACGCACCAGTGGTGCATTAATTTTTGATTTTTTAGGACTGGGGAAGTGCGAGACGATCAGTCTTCGTAACTATAGATTTCGACCATCATTTCGTTAGCAATTTGCTCTAATTTAGCCCTCACAAAGTCCTCGTTCACCCCAACAGGAAGATGCAAGTTAATCTGAGCCTTGAAAAGCCTTTCGCCAGACATTGAGCCGTCAATCACTTCTGTGCGCATTTCTTCTACATTGGCGCCCAGATTGGCTAGGACATGTGACAATTGTCTGATAATGCCGCCGTGATTATTGCCAACAAGTTCAATATTGTAGTTCTTGTATCGAGAAGCCTGCACTGGCGGGCTCAACTCTTCACAAGCGATAGTCAACCCTAAATCGGCACTGGCTAGGCCGTTGACAAGAGCCTGCATGTTGTCGTCAGGCACATTGACTCTAAGAATACCGGCAAACTTGCCTTCAATTTTGGACATTCTGCTTTCTACCCAATCACCTTTGTGCTCAGCAACGATACTAGAAAGGCCATCTATCAAGCCAGGCTTATCGTCACCCAAGACACTTAGAATAATTGACTTCATGCTAACCTTGTTGTTACGAATCTAACTTATGTATACGAATCCAAACTCGGACACGAACAAATCAAATTCTTATCACCATAAACATTGTCAACTCGAGCAACAGGCGACCAGTACTTGCCTTTTTGCAAACTTCTTACCGGATAAGCCGCGTCTTCTCTCGAGTAAGAACAACTCCATGAAGAAGATGTTACCAGTTCTATTGTATGGGGAGCATTAATTAGCGGATTATCGTCCTCAGGCCACTCACCCACTTCGATGCGTTTTATCTCTTGTCTAATGCGAATCATCGCATCACAAAAACGATCCAGCTCTTCCAATGACTCAGACTCTGTCGGCTCAATCATCAGGGTGCCTGGCACAGGAAAAGACATGGTTGGCGCGTGAAAACCGTAATCGATTAAACGCTTAGCAATGTCATCAACACTAATGCCGACTGCGTCTTTAATTGGGCGCAAATCGACAATGCACTCATGAGCGACTCGGCCATTTTTACCCGTATAAAGAAGAGGATAGTATTCGGCCAAACGTGTTGCTATGTAATTGGCGTTTAAAATAGCATTGGCCGTTACTTGGTACAAGCCCTCTTTACCCAGCATCGAGATATACATCCAGCTGATTGGAAGGATACTTGCTGAGCCCCATGGGGCGCCTGAAACACTGCCTGTCGTTGTTTCTTTAAGCGGGGTTGTTGGTAAAAACTCAGCCAAATGCTGCTTAACACCAATAGGGCCAACGCCCGGACCACCGCCACCATGTGGTATGGCAAAGGTTTTATGTAAATTAAGGTGGGAAACATCACCACCAAACTCCCCAGGAGCAGCGACACCGACCATGGCATTCATGTTGGCACCATCAATATAAACTTGACCACCGGCTTGATGAATCATCTCGCACACTTCTCTAACGTCTTCTTCAAAAATACCATGTGTCGATGGATAAGTAATCATAATCGCGGCTAAATTCTCAGTGTGCTGCTCGCATTTATTTGCCAAGTCAACCAGATCAATATTGCCGTTTTCTGCCGTTTTCACGACCACAACTTTCATTCCCGCCATTTGTGCAGAAGCAGGGTTAGTGCCGTGTGCAGAAGCAGGAATTAAACAAACATTACGCTGCTCATCACCACGAGAATGATGATAAGCACTAATAGCCAAAAGCCCTGCATATTCACCTTGAGCACCTGAATTCGGCTGCAATGAAACAGCGTCATAGCCTGTTGCTTCACACAACATTCGCTCTAACTCGCTAATCATTTTATGATAGCCCGGAACTTGCTCAAGTGGCACATAGGGGTGAATTTGCGAAAATTCCGGCCAAGAAATTGGGATTAATTCAGCGGCTGCATTGAGTTTCATGGTGCATGAGCCCAAAGGAATCATCGCACGATCAAGTGCTAAATCCTTATCCGCTAAATGGCGCAGATAGCGCATCATTTTGGTTTCAGAATGATGAGCGGAGAAAATCTTGTGCGTCAAAAATGACGATGTTCTCACCAAAGCTTCATCGATTTCACTGTTATTCTTCTCAAAAATACTCTGCGCACTAAGATCGGATTTTTGCTTAAAAACACACCATAAGGCTTCTATATCTTCAGGCGTGGAGAGCTCATCAAAGGCAACAGACACTAAGTTATTTGAAATAAGATTAATGTTATATCCGGCAGCTTCAGCCAGTTTAATAACCTCACTTGAGTCATCGACCTTAATCGTAATAGTATCGAAAAAATTTCCGTTAACTACCTCAAGTCCTAACTGCTTAATACCATCGACGAATACCGCCGTATAGCGAAACACTCTTTGCGCTACTTTAGTGAGGCCTTCAGGGCCGTTATAAACGGCATACATACCCGCCATGATAGCCAGCAGTGCTTGTGCAGTACAAATATTACTCGTCGCTTTTTCACGACGAATGTGCTGTTCACGTGTTTGCAAAGCCAAGCGATAAGCTGGGTTGCCATTTGCATCGATGGACAAACCAATAATTCGACCCGGCAAAGCTCTCTTGTGTTCATCCCGAGTGGACATGTAAGCGGCATGTGGGCCGCCATACCCTAGCGGCACGCCAAATCTCTGAGTATTACCTATAGCAATATCAGCACCCATTTCTCCTGGTGGCTTTAATAGCGTTAACGCCAACAAATCGGCGCTCATTGCAACCAGTGCCTTATTGTTGTGAGCGGTTTCAATAATGTCTGAATAATCACTATAACCACCGTAGGTGTTTGGATACTGCAGTAAAACACCAAACACATCAAGTCCCTCAAGATCGCGTAGTGGATCACCAATAATAACTTCAATATTCAATGGCTTGGCTCGGGTTTGAACCAACTCAATATTCCTTGGGTGGCAATCATTGGCAACAAAAAATGCATTGCTTTTAGATTTACTCACTCTTTTGCAAAAACTCATTGCTTCAGCACAAGCGGTCGCCTCATCAAGCATCGAGGCGTTGGCAAGTGGTAATCCGGTCAAATCTGCAACCATCGTCTGAAAATTAATCATTGCCTCCATCCGGCCTTGAGAAATTTCAGCCTGATAAGGCGTGTAAGCCGTATACCAAGCAGGATTTTCCAAAATATTTCGCTGAATAACCGGCGGTGTGATGGTGTTGTAGTAGCCCTGACCAATAAAAGATTTAAGGCGCTTGTTTTCCCTTGCCAAATTTCTCAATTTTTTGAGTGCCGCTAGCTCTGAAAGGCCCTCGTCAATATTCATTTCCGACTGTCGGCGAATATTGCTGGGAACAACTTGATCCAACAAGTCCTCCACATCATTCACACCCAAGTAATCAAGCATGTGTTGCTTTTGGGTCGCTGACGAACCAATATGCCTATCGGCAAATACATCGTTATTTAATAAGGCTTCAATCTTTTCACTCATTCTTTTCTCACTTTATTCTTCAATAAATTCTTGGTAAGCCGCTTCGTCCATTAAGGCATCAAACTCAGCAGTATCGGAAAGCTTCATCTTGACAAACCAACCTTCCACCATTGGATCTTCAGAGGCCAGTTCTGGTTCATCGTTAAGACGATCATTGACCGCTATAATCTCGCCAGAAACAGGCGCCACCAAATCAGAGGCCGCCTTAACAGACTCAATAATACAAATGTTATCGCCTTGACTGACTTCATCGCTGACTTCAGGTAATTCAATAAAAACCAGATCACCGAGTTGTTCTTGAGCGAACTCTGTAATACCAACAGTAACCAATCCATCTTCTGTTAGTTCGACCCATTCATGATCTTCTGAATATTTAATTGTCATATCATCTCCTTGTGTGGCACTCAGCCACGGTAATAATTGTGTTTTACAAATGGCAGTTTGACCACCTCAACTGCAAGCTTTTTCTCGCGCACAATGGCGAATAGTTTTTTTGTACCGCCGCTCAGCGCAGACTCAATTCTAGCAATAACGATCGGTTTTCCAGTCGTCGGCCCGAAGCCGCCACTGGTTACCTTGCCAACAACATTATCCTCATCATCGACAATCAACGCACCGTCACGAACGGGCGCCCTACCTTCTGGCTGAAGTCCAACAATTTTTTGTGTCACACCTTCGTCAATATGATTCATGACAGTCATCGCACCGGGGTATCCACCCGCACGCATGCCGCCAGACCTTCTCACTTTTGACAGAGCCCAAACAAGCGAAGATTCAACCGGGCTGTGCTCTGTATCCAGCTCATGGCCGTAAAGAGACAAGCCTGCCTCTAAACGTAATGAATCTCTAGCGCCAAGCCCAACCCATTCAACAGCCTCATGCGCTAAAAGGCATTTAGCCAGCTGTTGCGCTTGATCATTGCGGACTGAAATCTCAAACCCATCTTCACCGCTATAGCCGGATCGTGTTGCTAGACATTCAATACCTTCAATGATCAAAACCTTAGCGGTCATAAAAGTCATTTCACGGGACTCAGGTGCTAATGCTGCCAACACCTCTCCAGCTTGTGGCCCCTGCAAAGCTAAAAGTGCATAGTCTTCCAGTATTTTGATTTCACACTCATTGCCAATCGAGTTCTGTAAATGAGCAAAATCGGCTTGTTTACAGCCAGCATTGACCACTAACAGCAAACAGTCGTTACCAATGTTAGTCACCATTAAATCGTCAAGAACACCGCCATTGTCGTTGGTAAAAAGCGCATAGCGTTGCTTCATTAATGGCAAATCAATAATATCGACCGGCACTAAGGATTCCAATGCTTTTTTTGCGTTTTCTCCAATCAGTTTGACTTGCCCCATGTGCGAGACATCAAAAAGGCCCGCTTTTTCACGCGCGTGCAAATGTTCTTTTTTTACACCCAGTGGATAACTAACTGGCATGTTGTAGCCTGCAAAAGGCACCATTTTCGCACCCGCATCAATATGCATTGGGTGAAATACCGTAGTGAATTCATTTATAGTTTCTTTCATCGCAAGACCCATATTATTACTCTTTACTATCTTGTTAATATTCCTATAGTTACAGTTATTAACTGAGTATTAACTGAGTATTAACTGATATAATAAAATAAAGATGTGTTTAGTTATATTCAATCTGAATAAATTATAAACATAATTGAATTAAAGAAGCGAGTATTTTTAGTTTAATTCACTTGTTATTGAATTAAACTATCTTCGAATGGATAATGGGTTAATACTTGGGTACCTGTTTCGTTCACTAATACCATTTGCTCAAGCTTGACACCGACAGTGCCGCCCTTTGCGCCGGAGTAGCTCTCGACACATAAAACCGTATTAACCTCGACGATACCGTCATAGCCATCTTTAGCCCAATCATCCTGATAGTAAATTTTGGGATACTCGTCAGAAAGGCCGGCGCCGTGATAGACACAAACATAGTGATTATGCTGATAGATTTTTTTGCGTTTAAAGGCTTTTTCAGCCAACTCTGCAAAACTCATGCCCGGTTTGATAATATCGATATTGAAATGCACCTCATCAAAAGCATGTTGATAAGCGTCTCTTTGAGCTTGTGTGCCAGTGCCACCACCACAAACCCAAGACCTGGAGATATCCGCCATATAACCTCTTGGGCCAATAAGGTCGGTGTCAAAAGCAATCATGTCGCCTTGTTCAATCACACGCTCCGTTGCCTCTTGCAGCCAAGGGTTGGTTCGCGGACCAGATGAAAGCATGTGTCCCTCCATCCAGCAGCCGTTATTAGCCACATTGACCTGATGCAGAATTGACCAAAGTTGACGTTCTGTCATGCCAGCTCTGGTATTCGCTTGCATTAAATGCATGCCGTATTCTGTCACGGCGATAGAATGCTTGATGCATTCAATCTCAGTACTGGATTTAATCACCTTGGCTTGCTCAACCAGACAATCTGCATCGGTTACTACAAGTCCCATGGACTCCAGAGCCTGAACAGCAAGCGGTGTAAACCTCTCTAAAGCAATGGCATTGCCAGCTTGATGCAATTGATGTTTTGCAATAAATGACTTCACGTCATTGGCAAAAAGTCGCGTTTTTTCACGCAAATCAAAACCGCCATCAAAAGGACTGATAAAACGAGATCTCTGATAGCTAGCAACATTGGGAAAATCTTGGCTGATTGCGCCGTGCATGACAAGAGGACCCTCAATAGGTACAAACAAATAACAAGTGGGGATATGCGCCTGAAAGACTTGATACTCATCAAAATCAATAGCGTATCTAAGACTGATGGGGTTGGCCAAAATACACAAGTTGATGTTTTTCTCTGCCATCACTTGACGCAACCGTGCCAGACGATAATCACACATTTTCTGCCACGTGCTGTTAGAAAATTGAGGGGCTGGTATTAATTTTGTCATGCGCCTGTTCTCTTGTTAATTCGCTGAGCTATCAATAACCCACTACAGGGTCGTAAAGTGGAAAGGGGGCCTCTCCTCCCTCTATTCTGCGAATATTGTCAACCATAAACATCGCCGCCGTCTCACCATTGCTTTGGCCGGCGATATGCGGGGTAATGATGACGTTGGGGTGTGACCAAAGTGGATTACTATCAGGTAAAGGCTCGACATCAAATACATCCAACACGGCACCAGAAATATGACCACTATCAAGCAAAGACAAAAGATCGCCTTCATTAATGATGCAGCCTCTGCCCATATTGATGACAAAGGCGCCCTGGGGAAGTTGACTCAACTCACGTTCTGTTACTCTGTTTCTGGTTGCATCGGTGAGTGGCAATACATTAATCAAAATCTCAGTCTTATTTAAAAAAGCACTCATTTGCTCTATGCCATAAAAATATTCAACAACGCCGGTCGAGCGCTTCTCGCTTGCACCCCAGCCAACAACGTTAAATCCTTGACTAGCCAACAGCGCCGCAATTTGCTTGCCAATATTGCCCAGGCCCATAATGCCGATTGTGCGATCTTTTGGTGCAACAAAGTCTTGCGCCAGCCATTGTTGTTTCGACTGTTGTTTGACATAGCGATGGTAATCACTGTGAAAATGCAGCACCCAATGGAGTGCATACAAACACATGTCACGTGTCAGGGCATCATCCGCCATACGCACGATAGGTACATCGCTGGGCAATTCGGGATCTTTGATTATATGGTCCACACCTGCGCCGAGTGATAAGATGGCTTTTAGATTTGGGTATTTTTTATATTCAGAAAAAGGATGTTGCCAAGCGGCAACGTACTCAATGTCGCACGGATCTCCTACATCCGGGTAAACCCGGATGTCCATATCACCCAACTCAGCTTCAAAGACCTCTAGCCATGGCGCAATATCTGTATCGGTAAGACTGACGAGTAATGCCATAATTTCAATGTGTCCTAACTGCGCAAAATTTGATCATGCTGCTCTTCCATTAAACGAATAATACTTAGATGTGGGGCGCTTGCACCGTAGACGCTTGTTGCTTCCTGATAAGTACTATAGACCTTGTCAGCAAGCGGCATTTTCACCTCAAGATGTCTGCCTAATTCGGTAATTAAGCGCATATCTTTTTGTGCAAGACCGAGTGCAAAAGAGGTATCGTAGCTGCCATCGAGAACTTTTGGAATGTAACTTTCTACAACATAGCTTCTTGCGCAACTGCTCATGAGCACAGAGTGTAACACACTCAGATCTAGATTTGCTTTAGCACCCAACATCAGTGTTTCGCCAATGCCCTGAGCAACAAGGTAATTTAAATGGAGTTGCGCTAATTTAGTCACATATCCTGCACCAGAAGGACCCATACGCACCACGTTTGCAGCAAAGACACTTAATAAAGATTCAAATTGGCTAAGCACTGCCTCATCAATACCCAGAAAAATTGCCAATGTACCTGCCAAGGCGCCCTCGGCACCACCACTGACTGGCGCATCAACCAAGGCCAGATGACTCGGCGCCTCACTCTTCACTTTTTGCCATTCGGATAATTCATTGGTGCTGGTTTCAAACCAAGTTGCACCCTCTTTAAGGTTGGCAAGAATGCCGTCATCGCCAAAAGCTAAAAGATTGACCTCTTTGGAACTTGGTAGCGAAGTAAACAACACTTCGCACTGGCAGCATAACCCGGCAACACTCTGCCCATGAATCGCGCCCTTGGCAACCACGTCAGCCAATACTGTTTCGTTAATATCAAAAACAATGAGTGTGTCACCAGATTTTTGGCAATGCTTGAGCAGATTAAGCGCCATGCCAGCGCCCATATTGCCAAGACCGATAAATCCAATATTCATTTTATTTTCCCTTAATCGGTTAAGTTGTCAACGCGCTCTAAATTACGCTCATGGTGAATCGCCATAGAACGACCATAGAATGCTTCAGCATGGTGCGGCCTATTGACCAAATACGGGTTGGTAACATAAGTTGGTAGGGCAATAATTCGTGGTGATTGACCTTGGGTAGTTGTGACTCTGTGCATCGAGTAGCGGCCTTTAAATATTTGTAGGTCACCCGTTTTTAAACTCAGCACCCGCACCTTTTCTCGGGCACCATGCAAGACCGCACCAACATCATCAAAACACTCATTATTGGCAGAGCGAATATCGGGTGCATACTCAAAATCACCGCCTTCTTCAGCCTCACTGACAAGAATACTCACGGTAAAGTCATTACCGTCAAAATGCCACGGGAAATAGTCGCCATCCTTCATCACACTGTACGGATTACGACCTAATGGTTCTGCCCAACGATATATTGGGCCAACATTCAGGCAATCGGAAACAAAATGCACCATGACATCACTGTCGTAAATCATTCTTAAAATCGAATCGCCTTCCAGTAAATCGGAATTAATAAAGGAGGACGTTCTTTCTTCAAAAAAACGCGTTGGGTGGTCTTCCGGCAAACGGGTGTCTTCTTTGGTGAGATAAGGGTTCACCCATGCGTGCGCTCGCCTTGCCCCATCCATAATTCGAAAAGCCTCTTCCTTCATTTTCTTAATGGCAGGTGGAATAATAAAATCCGGCACATGAGCGCAACCCCATTTTTCTAGGCTTTGGCGACACTGCGCAACAAGCTTTGCTCTTTTTTCACAGGTTAAATCGTGAATAGGAAATCGTTCTAAATCGAGAAAATCTTCCAGTCTAATCTCATGAGCACTAAAGGCGGAAGGTGTTGAAATAACGGACATTATTACTGTTTATAGGAAGGATCTAATCGTTCACAACGACGTAACAATCCTGGCCACTCATACACGCCTGGTGAAAATGCCTCGTATTGCTTAGACGCAATTGGCCACAAATGTTCAGGGCCTGAATCCACCTCTAAGTTGGAGGCTGTGACACTGAGTGCAACTTCACAGAGGCGAATCAAATAATACATATTCATAAAGCATTGGCCAGCAGTCTCACCGACCGTCAAAAATCCATGGTTACGCATCACCAAGCAAGAATTATCGCCCAAATTATCAGCAATTCGCAAACGTTCATCTGGGTCTACCGATAAGCCCTCCCAGTCGTGATAACCCACTTTTCCGTAAAGCATCGCGGAATCTTGTACTAGAAATGGAATCTCCTTAAAAGCGGTTGCTGCAATTGCGCTCGCTGGATGCGCATGAAAAACAAATTTGTTGTTCGAGTGATTTAGGTGAATGGCACTGTGAATGATAAAGCCGGCCGTATTCACATCGCTCGGCCCTTCTAAAACATTACCCTCTTCGTCTACTTTAATTAAGTTGGAGGCGCACACTTCTTCATAAGTGAGGCCAAAACGATGCATGTAAAAATGGTGCGCTGAGCCCGGCACTCTTGCAGTAATATGATTCCAAACAGTATCGTCCCAGCCATTCATTGCTGTTAGTCGAAACATTGCCGCTAGATCGATTCTAACCTTTTCTTGCTCTTGTTCAAGAGTCATAATACTTGTACCCATGGCTGTTTTATAAAAACCAAAGAGCTAAATATACGCCTTGATGCAAAAAGTACCGCAATAAATAATTATAACACCTATCGAAAATAACGATATATCCACGGCCTATATTTTGTATAATCATAATATCTAATAGATACCCTGGTTTATTAGCGGGAGGGCTAAATGAACATTGAACATATGCGTACGTTCCTAGAAGTCAGCTCATCGGGAAGCTTTCAGGCGTCTGCCGAAAAATTGCACGTTACTCAATCCACTGTTAGCGCTAGAATTAAGGCACTAGAAGACCAACTCAACCGATCTCTCATTATCAGAAAACGTAATGGTTGCGAATTGACAACTGCTGGTAGACTTTTTCATAAACACGCTGTTGCCGCCGTTCAAGCTTGGGAAAGAGCACGTCAAGAAATTGCCTTGCCAGATGATATGACCGGTGTCTTTAGTTTTGGCATTCAACTCAACCATTGGGATTATATTGCGCCTAAATGGCTGGAATATATGCAGCAAACCGAGCCAAGTATTGCCACAAGGGTGATTAGTGATTATTCGGATCCGCTAATGGCCCAACTGCGAGATGGTCATATTGATATGGCCATTCTTTACCGCCCAATCCACCAACCCAATATCCATATAGAGCAGCTGATGGACGATAAACTGTTGCTGGTGTCTACCGAACCACGTATTCTTGAAATGGGACGAGTAGACGGCTATGCGTTTGTTGATTGGGGCGACGAATTCCGCGCCCAACATAACCTTGCCTTTCCTAGGGCCTATATTCCCAAAATATCGTTCGGCGTGGCAGATGTTGCCCTCAACCATATTCTGAAGAATGGCGGCTCCGGTTACTTTATTGAAGGCGTGGTCAAACACATGCTCGAATCCGGCAAATTATTTGTGGTTGAAAACGCGCCCGTTTTCCGCCGCCCAACTTACTTAGGCTATCCGACAAATGCCGTCGATTCAAAATTGCACAAAGCAGCCATTCGCGCATTAAGACGAATCATTCAGTAACTTAACCAACGATCCCAAGGAATTGAAATCGTTTTTTTCGATAAGTGTTATAATGTTTTATCGCAATACCTCTTATCCCAAAGCGTATATTGTTCTTTTTTAAGTAGAAGTTATGCTGATAAATGATCATTAGCAGATTAACAACTCGGGTTGTCGAGCTTCCTTTCGAAAAGCCCATTAAAACAGCAATTCACGATATCCGCTCAGTGGGTTGTGTACTACTCACTATTGAAACGGATGAGGGCATCCAGGGTGAATCCTATCTATTTGCATTAAATGCTATACGCATTAAAGCCTTTGATGAAATGATTAAGGGCTTTGCACCCCACCTAATCGGCAAAGACCCGCATTTTATTGAAGCCATCTGGCAGGATATCTGGAGGGAAATAAACCCCACTGGCCACAAAGGCGTTACCGTTTCCGCGCTTTCAACTATTGATACAGCGCTTTGGGACATTATCGGTAAAGCAGTTAATTTACCACTGCACAAAGTGTTTGGTGCCTGTCGAAGCAAGATAAAAACCTATGCCAGTGGCAGCTTATGGCTTTCACAAGATATTGGTGAACTTATTGAAGAGGCCCATATTTTTCTTCAACAAGGCCATAGGTCAATGAAACTTAGACTGGGCTCTAAAGACTTCAAAGATGACGTAGAACGCGTCAAGCAACTGCGAGAGGCGATTGGATCGGACGTTGAACTGATGGCAGATCTCAATCAAGCCTTAACCCCAAAACAAGCAATAAAACTGGGTAAAGAATTACAAGAATTTGATCTTCTTTGGCTGGAAGAGCCGGTACCGGCCTATGACCTTGTTGGCCATAGCGAAGTGCGTCAAGCGCTGGATATCCCGATTGCCTCAGGCGAAACTGAATACACTCGTTACGGCATGCGCGCCATGATTGAAGCCAAAGCCTGCGACATTCTTATGCCCGATTTACAGCGAATCGGCGGCCTTAGCGAGATGCGCAAAGTAGCACATTTAGCCGAAGCTTACAACTTGCCAATTTCTACCCATATTTTCACCGAGCAGAGTCTGTGCATAGCCGGTTCCGTTGAGAATTGCACTTCGATTGAACACATGCCTTGGTACGCGCCTCTGTTTAACGAGAAAATATCTATTGTCGAAGGCTGCATTGATATTCCAGAGCGTCCAGGACTTGGCTTTACCTTTGATGAAAAAGCAATTGCGAAGCTTCTGATTTAGTGATATTGAAATGACTCCAAATAGCAACATAGAACAAATTATCGAAGAGGGTCTGTGCATCGGTTGCGGTCTCTGTGCTTCTGTTTTCTCCAATCAAATTCAAATGCAAGTTGCACCTTCCGGTCATCTGCGCCCCTCAGAAAGCACACCATTAAGTTCAGAGCAAAATACCCATCTACAAAGCTTTTGCCCAGGCGTTGTGCATTCAGGCATGCCGAGCGACAAAATCGTAAACCTTGAAAACCTAGATCCAACGTGGGGGCCGATAGAAACAATAGTGAGAGCACATTCAAGTGATGCAAAAATAAGACACAAGGCTGCTACCGGTGGAGGACTTACCGCAATCAGTCTGTATTTACTGGAGAGCGGGACAGTTGATGGCGTTTTGCAAGTGGCAGGTGGTGGCCTAAAGGCGTATTTTGGTCATTCACAACTAAGCCAATCCAGCGAAGATATCATCAACGGCTGCGGCTCAATCTATGCCTCCACTTCACCACTAGAAAATTTGCTCAAAATCCTAGATACTGGTATCAATATTGCGCTTGTCGCCAAACCGTGTGACATTTCAGCGGTGCGCTTGTTGGGGAAAAAAGATCCAAGAATTGATCAACAAATTAAAGCGTTATTAACACCTATTTGTGGCGGCTTCTTCCCGCCATTTGCTATGGATAATTTTCTCAAATCTGTTGGCGCCGATGAGAGTGATGTTAAAAGTGTCAGTTATCGGGGCGAAGGCTGCCCTGGACCGACCACTATTCGCTTCAAAAACGGCGAGACAATCACGAAAACTTATCTGGACTTCTGGGGTACTGACTCCTCACAATGGTACATCCCTTGGCGCTGTCGTATTTGTCCAGACGGCTCGGGCGAGGCGGCTGATATTGTTTCAGGAGACACATGGCCAAACTGTGAACCGACCTTAGAAATGATAGAAAACGATCTGGGCACCAATGTTGTGGTGGGTCGCACCTCTAGGGGTGCGGATATTATTAATGGTGCCATACAATCCAACTACCTTAGCCTAGAGGGTGATGCCAAACCGAGCGATTTAGACTATTGGCAACCGCACCTAGTAAAAAAGAAGATCACTGCAGATGCGAGGTATGCCGGTATGAGGGCTGCTGGTCAAGAGGGCCTTACAACGATTGATTTGAGAACCGATGCCCTCAAGAGGCGCATGAATGAGAGCGACTATCAGCAAGAACTTGAAGGCACAACTCGTAGAATAAAAATAGGCAAACACCACGATGATTTCACCTCTGAATCCGATTAGCTTTTAGACACCGTTGCTATCGTTTTCTCGATAGACTGTATAGTGTTTTTTTTAGCATCGCCATCATCCATAATATAAAATAGTCTCTTTCCGGGGGTGTTGTTATGTTGATTAGTGTACTGGATTTATTCAAAGTAGGTATTGGGCTCTTGATCTGTCGCACAAATACAAAGAAACTTCCTTAGGCGTTCTGGCTGTTAGTTTTATCGAGTGTTAAACCGCGACCACGCTTAAGCCAAAATTCACCAGATTCATTACACAATCAATACAAACATATAAGTATGAACGGCCGCACAATCACAAACCCTATTAACAGCAAACTCAAGCCATTCAATAAAGACGGTGTAGTCATTCCCAATATGAGTTGGCATGAAATTAGCTTTGATCAAAAGAAAGGATTTGGTACTTTCATACTTAGTATGCTTCCCGGCACAAAGTCCAGCACTTATGAGCGCCCTGGACTTGAGGAAATTTATATGTTAGAAGGTGAACTGATAGACGCTGACGGGACGGTGTTTAAAAAAGGTGAGCTCATCACTTTTGAACCGGGCACAATCCATAGTCACCACTCAGTAAAAGGTTGTATGTTGTTAGTATTTATCAGACCAGCAAAGAATCCACTTTAACTGGCAGTTCTACAGTGTTAAATCGCTTGAATTTTCTCTAATAAAGCCACACTCACCGCAACGCCATTTTTCTCATGAGCAGCTCTCGCAACAACGCGCTTTGAGCCAGACAGGTGCGCGCCCTCTTGAGCAACGATAGAGCTGGTTAGTGTCTGAATTCGCTCGCCAAAAACATCTGGTGAGAACACATCTGGTGAGGCTGCAAAAAAGAATTGACCCGTTCTCGGTGGGCCACCTGCCGTTCCGGCAAATGGGCTAGCATCCTGAGACAGTGTCGCCCCAGCCATAACAGCGGCAAAAACTTCAACCAATAATCCCGCACCAAAACCCTTGTAGCCACCCACTGGCACCATAGAACCCTTCATAGCAGCATCGGCATCGGTAGTCGGGTTGCCATCTGCATCGTACGCCCAGCCCTCAGGAATTGATTTTCCGGCCTGTGCGTGCATCTTAATTTCGCTCTTGGCAACCACACTGGCGGACTGATCAAGAACAAAAGCAACGCCGCCTTTGCCATCCGGTACAGCGACAGAAAAAGGATTGGTGCCAATAATTGACTTGTTACCACCGACTGGCATGATTGATGCGGGTGCATTAGTAAACCCTAGGCCGGTCATTCCTGCTTGTGCAATACGCTCTGAATGAAAACCAAGCACACCACAATTATAAGAATTTCTGACAGACATCGCAGCACAGCCATTCTTCTTGGCACTTTCAATCAATAAATCAAAACCTGCGTCAATCGCTGGATGAGCAAAACCACTGTCTGCATCAATCACAATAGCGCTAGGGGCCGCATGATTAACAACCACCTTTGCATTTGGGTTAACCTTGCCACAAGTCAAATGTTCGCAATAAATTGGCACATAAACTAAGCCATGGCTAGCAATACCATCCATTTCAGCAGCGGCCACACCTCTTGCAAGGGCACTAGCAGCGATCTCGCTGGCACCTGAATTCATCAGCGCCTTAATCGCAACTTGTTCTATTTCTTCCCTATTTAGTAATGTTGTATTCATATAAACTCCTTAATTACAAATTTAGAATGGTTTGATTAATCCGTATCCACCAAACCTGCGCCTGCGCCAGATGCTCTCGACTGGGCCGTTGACTTCACCAAACAGCGAGAAAAATAGGCAACAATCGCACCCCAATGCTCGTGCACTGCAACACCTGTTTGTAGAATTTTTGCTTTTTCGGCTTTGCTGTCAAATCTCTGTATGTTGCCTTCTAGCGCAAGCTCTGAATCACGCAACAAACTCACTGTCATCGTTGCACCCTTACTCAACTCAATCACGCTTGCAGTATCACTGATGATTTGCCACCCATCTTTTCCAATAATATTCACTTGAAAATTTGCACCACTCTCATCGAGCCAGCACACTTTCCAGCCTTCAATGTGATTAGCACCCAATGCAGCAGCAACCAAAAGTGGCGAATCAACATTAGCAATTGTCAACAGCGACCCCTGGTCGCTTGTAATCCAGTCAAGCGCACTAACAGAGGCTTGTAGAGCAGACAAATACTGGAAACTCGTCCCACTAAAACCATCACCATTTTGCTCTATCGCCAAAGAACTCTTACCCTCGTCAAGACTGTCAAGCGCAACAATACTGCACAAAGACGGATCAAAACCATTCTCTGCCAGCCACATGTTACTGCGTGCAAAATCTTCAGAAATACCGATGGGCGCATTGACGCCAAAACCCGCACGAGTGAAGATAAATAGAATCTCGTTTAGCGAAATTGTTAGCTGTTCTGACATTAGACTGGGGCTTTCGGTCGAATTGAAAAAGCCCAATCATCGTGCTCAACATCCGCGAGTTGGTCGGGCATTGGTGCGCCTTGATACATCGAAATTCTTGTCCATAGGTCTGATTTTGGATCAAATTTAGAGGCGCCAAAAAATGCCAATTTAAAGCGCAACAAATCCAGTGGCCTCATCGTTTCACCCAATAAATTGTCCTGCACTTCAGCATAAGGCCTAAGCGCAGTATTTTGAATGCGGCGAATAATGTGCCTAAACTGAGGATATTGCAAAACAAATTCGCCTGTCGTCATCTCATTTTTAACACTTTTTAATTGCTCATTAAGGTCATCTGTATCCCGCCCAATAGCCAAAGGCATTTCTTGGTCAACGCCGTCGTCAACGCCTTTTGAGCCAAAACGCGGCTCTAACTTATCTTCTGAATAATACCAAAAATGGTGCTGTGACTCGCTCAGTGAAAAATCAATGTTGGTCGCCCAAGCGTAGTAGTCTCTAACTATCGATTTCAGCCTTGCAAGCGACATACCAGCCTCGAACTGAGGGGCAGTCGTTGAAAACATGGTGTCGGCCAAATCATCCACCAACGTTCCGTGTGGCTCAATAATAAGAGAAACCACCATTTCTTGACATTCCAAAGAAAAATTATCCTCAACAAACTGGTAAATACCATTCCAAGGGTATGGCTTCACAAGATTATTCTCATCATCGCACCAGCTGGCTAGCTCAGCAATCTCCGTTTCCAGCTGCGCAATGCGAGCACTTTGAACCTCGTCGGCAACACGCCATTCTTTCAGATGCTGGGCCACTTGTCGAACACTTTGGATGTATGCATCAAGAGAGCCTTGAACCGGTGTTTCGAGACTACGAACCCTAGCCAGAGCAGTCTCCTTTGCTGTCACCCAATTATGTATTAATACAGGGTGTTTTAGTAAAAATGGCGCCATGCCGAGACCGGTAGAATTACCGACGCCAATAAATTGACGAATATGAGACTCGAGGCTAACCGCTCTATCACCGCCTCTTTTTTTGGCAATGGTTTCGACCAAATCAATCGTAAACCAACGGATTAAATAAACCGCCAGCAGTTCCATGTGAAACGAAACTTTGCACTCGCCGCGTTCAGCAATTTTGGCGCGATCAGCGCAGCCAAACTTACCACTACCGTACACCGCCGTTGTGCGCATAATATAACCAACTGAGGCAAGCAATTCAACATCCGGCTGCTTACCGTCTGCAAGTGATGAAACTATGTGCTCGAATAGTCTTAAACTTTTATTGGCTCGTGCCAAACTAAGCTCGCTCGGTCGAAAACGCCCGCCTTCTTGCTTGGGTGTATTCTGTGCAAGATAATCGATATCGGCCTGTGTCGGCACACCATCAAATAAATTAAATGTCGCGTCCCAAACCTCAGCGATGACTCGATCGGTGCGCATATCGGCAGGAATATCCTGAGTAAAAGCAATTAAGGAATAGGTGCGCTCTGGCGTATGTGCCGCATAAATACTGACACCATAACCATTTTCATCGACGTCTTGGCGCAGCTTCTCAAACCGCCATTTTTCCTTCGACATACGGCGAATAAGGGTTCGCATAAAGCTTAATCGCGTTGGGAATGACGAGCCCATTCTATCAAGACGCATCACCTGCTCTGGCGGCCTCATCATCACTTCATCAAGTTTAGCGCTAAAAGGCATTACTTATGTATTGGCTGACCCAAATGAAGATTCAAAAAATCTTAGCCAGTTCTCGCCCATCACGCCCGCCACGTCTTTCTCAGACATGCCAACCGATCTTAGGCCGCTCTCAAGGTTTGAAAAATCACGGTTGTCTTTAAACCAGTCCGGCTGGGCTGGAAAACCCGCAGCGCTTGCTGAGCCCTCACCAAAGTCACGATCACGTGTCCAGGTGCCGTTGCGCATCCACTCAACAACGCTATCGGGTTGATTTTGACAAAGATCACTTCCAATGCCAATATTGTCAATACCGATGACTTCAGCAGTATCGGCAATCATCGTACAAAAGCTTTCTAAAGTGCAATCCGATTTATCTTTTAAATGATGTGGGTACATCGAAAAACCGAGCATACCGCCGCTCTCACCTAGAGCTTTTAATACTTGGTTTGACTTGTTTCTAAGCGCTGGATGCCAAAATACTGGGTTGGCATGAGTAATCGCAATAGGGCGTTCAGAAATCTCAATCGCCTGCATCGTTGAATGCTCTGCAGAATGACTCATATCCACCACAAGCCCTACTCGATTCATTTCTTTAATCACTTGCTTACCCATTCGAGTAATACCAGGATCGTTGGCCTCGTAGCAACCTGTGCCCAATAAACTCTGGTTGTTGTAGGTCAACTGCATAAAGCGTGCACCGAGTTGGTGGCAAATTTCAACCAAACCAATATTATCTTCAATCGGTGAGCAGTTTTGATAGCCAAAGAAAATAGCGGTACGTCCTTGAGCTTTCGCTGTGCGTACGTCTTCCGCCGTCTTCCCCAAAAAAATCAAATCACCATAATCCTCAAACCGACGATTCCAATCGATGACGTTTTGCACCATCTCTTGAAAATCTTCGTGATAACAAATGGTTACGTGAATAGCGCTGAGGCCGCCTACGTTTATTTGCTGAAAGACTTCCTCACTCCAATTGTTGTATTGCAGCGCATCGATATAAAGAGATGGGTGTGCCATTATGGGTTGCCTGATGAGATATAGGATGTTTTCACTTGAGTATAAAGCTCTTTGGCGTATTGACCCTGTTCTCTTGGGCCAAAGCTTGAGTTCTTTCTACCGCCAAAAGGCACGTGATAGTCTGTACCCGCTGTAGGTAAGTTGACCATCACACAGCCGCTTTCTGCATTTCTGCGGAAGTGACTTGCTTTAGACAGTGATTGAGTGATAATGCCAGAAACTAAACCAAAATCGGTGTCGTTTGCCACGGACAACGCTTCATCATAATCGGCAACTTTGATCACACACGCCATTGGCGCGAATAATTCTTCACGGTTAAGGCGCATGGCGTTATCGCCACCAATTAGAAGCGCTGGCTGCATATAGTGCCCCGGTGTCGCCAATTCAAGCGCATCGCCACCACAAACAACCTCACAACCCTCATCACGTGCGAGTTGCATATAATCTAGGTTAGAGGCCAATTGCTCTGCACTAGCTGCAGGACCAATTTGTGTGCCATCCTCCAATGCGTGCCCTACTTTAAGAGCTGAAGTAGAGGCTGTCATACGCTCAACAAACTCATCGTGAATGGATTGATGAACCACCAAGCGCGAAGACGCTGTGCATTTTTGCCCAGTAGAGCCGAAGGCGCCGCCCGTTGCTGCAGCAACAGCAACATCAATATCCGCATCGTCCATCACCACTAGTGGATTCTTGGAGCCTAGCTCTAGTTGGAACTTGGTTAAGTTTTGTGCCGCAGCACTGGCAATTTGACGGCCAACATCGTAAGAGCCGGTAAAGCTGATGGCGTGCACTTTCGAGCTTTCGACCAATGCCTGACCAATTGAGCCGCCCGAGCCCATCACCAAATTAAACAAACCTTTAGGAATATCTTGTCTTGAAATAATCTCAGCTAGGGCTAGCGCACTGGCAGGCGTTAAATTAGCTGGCTTCCAAATAACTGCATTGCCGAATGCAAGTGCCGGCGCAATTTTCCAGCTGGCAGTTGCTGTTGGGAAATTCCAGGGTGAGATAATTGCCACAGTTCCCATGGGTTCACGACGAATATCGACCTCAATATTAGGTCGCACAGAGTCTGCAGTATCGCCGCTTTGGCGCAAGACTTCTGCTGCATAATAAGTAAAAAATTGTCCAGCGCGATAAACTTCGCCTTTGCCTTCAGCTGTTGGCTTGCCTTCTTCACGGGAGAGTAATTCACCCAACTCAGCACTGCGAGCCATCATTTCTTCGCCAATTCTCATCAGTACTGCTTGGCGTTGCTCAAGGCCGGTAGCCGCCCATTGTCTTTGCGCAATTTGTGCAGAGTTAAGCGCGTCATCTAATTGCGCCGAACTTGCTTGAGCGTATTGACCGATAACATCATTGGTATCAGATGGGTTGATATTTGCGTTTGAGCTAGGGCCTTCAACCCAGTCGCCGGCGATGTAGTTTTTTGAAATTTTTGACATAATTAATTTAGTAGTGAATAAATAATAATTGTATATTTTCTTAAGTTTATCAAGGGATTTAACTGATATAAGACAGCTCATCATACACCCTCTCATCTCCTCAGGCGGCTCATTATAAACAGACTAACAAGCCTTTAATTCGAATAAAATTACATCTATAATATACAACATGTATACAATAAACACAGTTAAATAAACAATGCTGTTGCCTGACGAGGTTGTGATGCAAAAGGTTGTGGCCGATTAAAAACACAATTGGGTACAGTTTAAAAAATCACTCGATAATTATTAGGGGTTTAGGCCAGATGAGGTCTAGAATGAAGAGCTGTTAGATTTTATTATGCACCGCAAAACGCTCACCCCCCCCTGATGGAAGTACCAAACCAGAAATATTAAGCATATGAAAAAAGAACACTTTTCTCAAGACCTAAAGCGCAAAATTCTCACCTTGAAACTTGCACCAGGTACCCCCCTAGATGAAACCAGCCTCTCTAAAGAATACGATATTTCACGAACACCGCTCAGAGAAATTTTTCAAAGACTTGCTGGTGAGGGTTATATTGAAATTATTAATAATCGTGGCGCCGTAGTTTCTTCAATGGATTATAAAAATGTACGTAATTTATTTATCACAGCCCCAATGATATACTCCTCAATAGGTCGTCTAGCAACAGAAAATGAAAATGCGACAAGAGCGCAACTCAGTGAGCTGCAAGACGTGCAAGACAACTTTCGAAAAGCCGTTAAACAGCAACAACTTGATAGTATAGTGCTGCACAACGACCGCTTTCATCGACTGATCGGTAAAATAGCAAATAACCCTTATTTACAATTAAGCTATGAGCGCTTATTAATTGATCATACTCGCATCAATCAAACTTTTTATCGAACAACCGATACAGACATGACAGCCAACTTAGAGCAGGAAGTTGATCAGCACGAGGCAATGATTGAATATCTTGCAATAGGTGACGTTGAGCGCATGGTTGCTTTAACGCAGGATCACTGGAATTTGTCCAAAGCACATATGGAGCGCTACATGTGCCCAAAGCCTCTTCCTGTAGACAATAATCGTATAAGATTTACTTATTGATTAATAAAATATCCGTCATGCACAAAAGAAAAATTACAAACCCACTTAACGTTAAATTTAAGCCTTTCGATAGATACGGTTCTGCCATAGAGAAAATGAGCTGGCATGAAATTAGTTACGACAGTGAAACCGGCTTTGGCACTTTTGTATTAAAACTTGACCCTGGCGCTCAATCAATCCCTCATGAGCACACAGGATTTGAGGAATTTCTGGTTTTGCAAGGGGAAATGATCGATTCGGATAATACAGTTTTCAAAAAGGGTGACTTTGTCACTTTTAAACCGGGCAGCTGCCACTCATCGTCTTCACCAAAAGGTTGTTTACTTTTAGTCTTTATGAGGGGTATTAATAGAGCGCTTTAACGATAGCTCAATACAGCGTCACCGAGCACGTCCATTCGAGGTGAGACACCCAAACCTGGGCTCCGCGGGGCGGAAATAAAACCATTTTCCACAACATAATCGCCATCTGCAATCTTTAGAGAAACCATATCTCGACACTCAAGCACGCATCTAAGGTATTTTTTTGGAACGGTTTGAGCTAGATGAACAATTGCAGCAAATGCAATGTCCGAACCGGTAGTCTCTTGCACACTCATAGTATAGCCCGCAGCAATACAAATATCTCTTTGCCTGCGACAGCGTGTTAAACCACCATTTTTTGAAATTTTTAAACCAATCCCATCAGCACCATCTTCAGCAATCAAATTGACGATATCCTCTTCGTTTTGTGCCAGCTCGTCCCAAATAATGGGCACCGATGTTCGACGCCTGAGCGAGATACACTCCCGCCACGTCGCGCAAGGTGCCTCAAAGGCAAAATCTAAGGTCCTTGGCAGTATGTTTAGTAATCGCAGGGCACTCTCAACACTCAAGCCACCATTGGCATCAACAATAAAATATTCTCCTGTTTGACGCCCCTCCATACAAGCCTCAATTCTCTGTGCATTCAACAAAGGGTTATCCGTAATTTTGATAGAATGACCTCGATAGCCTGCCTCACGATAGCACTTAACCCGCGCAGCCATATCATCAGGCTCTCCCACATAGATTGAAGAAATTAATGTTAATGGAGCGGCGGTTCTGCCGCCTAATAAATCACATACCGGCATATCAATAGATTTGCCGAAAATATCCCAACAGGCAACATCGATCGGTGTTTTTGCATGATTGTGGCCAACCAAGGCACCATCCATTGCCTCATTAATCCTATCCAAATGCCGTGGATCTTTTCCCAATAAACTGGACGCCATCTCCGCAATTCCGGCACGTACACCGGCACCGTGAGCGGCAATATAAGTAGAACCAAATGGTGTGCTTTCGCCCCAGCCTTCGATACCACAGGCTGTAGTAATGCGGACAAATGTTCCATCAAAGCCTGTATATTCCCGCCCTCCAGACAAACGATAAACACCGCCTGAATAG
The DNA here is from genome assembly GCA_050256335.1 of Gammaproteobacteria bacterium. Classification (GTDB taxonomy): domain Bacteria; phylum Pseudomonadota; class Gammaproteobacteria; order PS1; family Pseudothioglobaceae; genus Pseudothioglobus. Next base: position 31,999 of record JBBWVS010000118.1, read on the forward strand.
GGTAAATATGCTTGAAACACATCAATTTTTTCAATTTTCATCGTTTTTCATTTTCCCTACGAGAAGCTTTTAGTATGGTTAAACAGATGAGTATCCGGGCTCACCCCCAGACCGGGTGCAGACGGCACATCAATCCAACCATCTTTAATTTGTACTGTATTTTCACTGTCGTATGGCTGCGATATATAAGGCGCAGCAATCCAAACACCCCTAGACAAGCGTGGCTCAACAATAGCGCCTAAATGGGTACAGGCGGCTGCGATGATATCGCCACCCCAGGAATCGTCGCAACTGAGCGGTTTCTGATGGGCATGACACACATCAATAACGCAGCGCATCGCACTCACACCACCAACACGAGTAACCTTCATACCAAAACCGTCTGCAACACCCTCACTAATGGATCTTGAAACCACAGTAATGTCGGTTGCACACTCATCAAGATACAGCGGATGACAAATATTTTCTTTGATTTTTGTTAATTCCTCATAACTGTCGCACGGCTGCTCAAGAATAAAATCCAAATCACGACAGCTCTGTGACAGACGAATGGCTTCAGCAGTGGTCAAGGCGCGATTAGCATCAAGCACGATCTCAATCGCAGGCTCTTTAACCTCAAATGCCTTTCGGACAACGGCAATATCTTCTGCTAAATCTCTACCGCCGACTTTTATTTGTAGTTTTTTATAACCTTGCTTTTGTTTTTCCACCAGCAGACGCGCGACCTCCTCGGGGCTGTCAATACTAATGGCGTAATAGCTCGGCACTTTATCACGCTTAGCACCGCCCAGTAATTCACACAGTGGCAGATTAAATTGTTTGCCGATAATGTCCCACAATGCAATATCAATCGCTGCCTTAGCGTAATTATGCCCCATCAGTGACTGCTCACACTTGGCCAAGACTTTACCGTATTGCAACGGGTTCATGCCAATTAAATGTGGGGCCATTTCAGCAAGCGCAGCCCTTGCTCCCAAGGCGTGCGCCTCCTGATACACAGGACCAAGAGGGCAAACTTCGCCAAAACCTGAAATACCAGAATCAGTAACAATCTCTACAATAGTGGTATCAAGACTGTTAACTTCAGACAGTGACATCTTGTAAGGCTTGCCCTTAATGTCAAGATCGTGTTGGTAAATATGTATTTCGGTGATTTTTATATTTTTCACTCTACATAATCCAGTTAATAATCAATTTTGGGGCGGCACCAAGACCAGCTTACCTACGTATTTTTTAGCTAAGAAATCTTGCTGCGCCTGAACAATATCTTTGAGAGGGTAGCTCTTTGCAACTAAGGGTTTGATTTCGTTGCGTTCAATATAACCGATCAGGTTCTCAAAAACTTTTTGCTCTTGAAAAGTACAACCAATTAAGGTTAAGTCTTTTAAATAAAGTGTTCTTACATCCAACTCAACGATTGGCCCTGCAATTGCACCAGATGCGGCATAACGCCCGCCTGTTTTTAACAATTCTAATAAACTAGGAAATGCATTTCCTGCAACCAAATCAATAACAACATCAACACTCTCAGCCCCTACTGTATCCGTTAATTTTTGCTCGCGAGTAACCACTTGAGTTGCGCCAATCGAGCGCACTTCAACCATTTTTTCCTTGCTGGTTTGGGCAATCACAACCGCGCCACGCCTCTTAGCCAGTTGCACAGCAGCAGAACCAACACCGCCGGATGCGCCTGTAATAAACACTGTTTCTCCGCTTGTAACATTGGCACGCTCGAGCAAATTTTCAGCGGTAGAGTACGCACACGGAATGGATGCAAGCTCAATATCAGACCAATCGCTCTCAACGGTAAAGGCTTCGACGCTATAAGCAAGCATGTATTGAGCGAAACCACCATCGCATTCAGAGCCCACCGTCCAACATTTAAAAGGCTGGTAATCAACGGCAGCTTGCTGCATGGTTCTCACCAACACTCTTTCGCCAATGCGATTGTCGTCCACATCTTCGCCAACAGCGACAATTTCACCACAACAGTCAGCACCTTGAATTCTAGGAAAGGTTAAGGGCGTGCCCGACCAAGCCCCATCCTCGTCATCAGCTGTTTCAAAGCCTTCAGCGCCACCCGTGTTGGTTTCTCCGGTGACTGACTTTGAATACCAAGCGGTACGGGTATTGATATCGGTATTATTTACCCCAGCTGCAAGTACTTTAATAAGAACTTTTTCAGCAGCAACACTTGGTACGTCAACATCATTTCGATATTCCAGCTGCTCAAAGCCGCCGTGACCTGTTAACAGAACGGCTGACATTTTGACCGGTATACGACTCATTCTTGTATCTCCATCAAGGTAAATTAACGTAATAAGTGTTTTTCGAAAGGATATTTAGACAACACTTCATAGCCTGTATCGGTAATAAGAACTTGTTCTTCTAGTTTAGCACCGGGGCCGCCATCACGTCTGCCAACGTAACTCTCGACGCAGAGCACCATACCTGGCTTTAAGATGCCGTCATAACTTAACTCGTTTAACTCCCATGTAAAGGGAATTATAGGGTATTCATCACACAAGCCAACACCATGGTATTGTAGTGAATAATGGCGATATTCGTTTTCTGGATACTCCAGTGCTTCATGAGTTAAGTCCATAAAACTCATGCCCGGCCTAAGAATGGAAATGTTGTGTTGAACTTGCTCATAAGCTTTGGTGTAAATGTCTTTTTGTGCATCAGTCGGTATTTTATCGCCGCATAGCCAACTTCTTGAAATGTCTGTGCAGTAACCATAAGCGCCCACTAAATCCGTGTCAAAGCTCATTAAATCACCATTCTCAATGGGCCTTGAGGAGCATTCTTGATACCACGGGTTAGCTCTTGGGCCAGCCGCAAGAAGCCTTGTTTCAATCCATTCACCACCACGAGAAAGCATTTCAGCATGGAGATAACTCCAAAGTCGTGTTTCTTCGATACCTGGTTGAAAATGTTCACGCATCACGCTCATCGATTTTTCTGCAGCAAAAATAGAGCGTCTCATGGCGTGCATCTCTTCTTCGGATTTGATTAATCTTGCGAGCTCCATCACGGCTTCGCCGTTCACCAACTCAAAGCCATGAGCTTGCAATTCGTGCACACCTTCAGGTGCACAGTGATCTAGCGCTAAGCGCTTATTACCAGCGCCAAACTCAGAGACAATATCGTTAATTTCATCCGCCCATATCTTGGCTTTTTTGTCACTAAACTCACCGGCAGTAAAGTACAAATAGGTGATTGCTGGACGCACCTCGGTGATCAAAGGGTTATGATTAGAAAGGAATTCGTGCGCGTCAAATTCGAAAATAATCACCGGTCCTTCGCTCATTACCAAAGCATAACGTGCGGCATTGTGCGACGTCCAAAGCGACATGTTGGTGCTATCGGTTGCATAACGAATATTAAGTGGATCGTAGAGCAAAATACCGGCACAATCGGTCATCTTTAATTGATCGCGCACCTTTTTTAAGCGATACTCACGAATCGCGGTCATATCTGGCGCAACGAGCCCAGCAGCTTGCCACTCTTTCTCTGCAAGAGTGCCAGGGCCTTGTGCATGTCTATTGAGGCTGAAGATATTTTCAGCGCCGTTCGTATGGGTGGAAATTTTCGCCTGATGGCGTTTATTATTTGAAAAATTCATCGTTAATTCTATTTCTTTGTAAGTTTATATTAAGCAATATTGGAGTCCGGGTAGCTGTCCTTGACCTTTTTCATATAATCCAGTAATTGTTGATCAATCTCTGGATCGAGCGGCGGTAGTTCGTACTCCGACAGCATTTTCTTATATTTTATATTTGCAGCCATTTCCATGTCTTTTGAGCCGTTCTCCTTCCATTGCTCAAAACTCTGAGAGTCGCTGAGTTCGGCCATATAAAAAGCCTCTCTATAATTTTTCTCAGTATGTTTACAAGCTAAGAAATGCGACTGCGGACCTACCTCGCGAATAGCATCCATCGCTTGACCATTTTCACTCATATCAATGCCGCGAGCTGCCGTAGCAAGTACGCCTGCTTGATCGGCATCCATCACAAACTTCTCGTAACCCATTGTCAAACCGCCCTCCAGCCAGCCAGCGACATGTAGAGAGATATTGACACCAGCATCCAGTGTTGCATGCAAGGTATTGGCTGCCTCATAGCCAGCTTGTGCGTCTGAAACTTTGGAAGAGGTAAAGCCACCGCCACTTCTAAATGGCACGCCCAGTCTTCTTGCCAGCGCCCCGCTGATACACATCGCTTGCGCCGCTTCTGCGGTACCAAAAGTTGGCGCACCTGATTTCATCGACATCGAGGTGACAAATGTGCCGTAAACAACCGGACAGCTAGGCTTAATCAATTGCGTCAAAGCCATCATTGCAAGTACTTCCGCCAAACTTTGCGCCGCCACACCCGCTACTGAAACTGGCGCCATTGCTCCACCCACAATAAAGGTGGTGATAATCATGCCTTGATTCGCTCGGGCATAAACTTTCAAAGAACCTGTAATTGCCGGATCCGTAGACAGAGGGGAGACCGTATTGCAGAGGCTCAACAACACACAGTTGTCTTTCATAAATTCTTCACCAAAGACAATTTTAGCCATGTTAACCGAATCTTGCGCTCTCTCTCCCAAGGTGACCGAACCCATAAATGGCTTGTCAGAGTATTTAATATGGCTATAGACCATATCCAGATGGCGCTTGTTCACGGGCAAGTCTACTGGCTCGCAAATGGTACCACCCGAATGATGAAGGTGATCCGACATATACGCCAGCTTGACAAAATTACGAAAATCTTGGATATTGGCATAGCGCCGACCCTCGTCTAAATTGCGAATGAATGGAGGGCCGTAAGCAGGTGAAAGTACGATATTATCACCGCCAATTTCAACACTTCGCTCTGGATTTCTGGCGTGTTGAGTAAACTGCTTCGGTGCGCTGGCCTGAATAATTTCACGACACATTCCACGAGGAAAACGCACTCGGTGAGGGTCTTTTACATCACGGATACCGCCAGCAGCAACCAAAATATCAGCGCACTCCAAATCCTCGCCGAACACCATACCGATCTCCTCAAGAATGGTGTCGGCGTTATTTTCAAGAATACGTAAGTCGCCATCACTCAACGGATCGTGAACTGGAATTTTTCGCTTAATGTAGGCTGGCGCCTTCACCACCTCTTTAACTTCTACACCACCTCTGCGTCTGCGCCTTTCTCTAGCCACCACTTAACTCCTACGTTTTTAATTACTCGCGCATTTTTGCGCCAGTTGGATCATACAACGGCTTCTCTACGATACTTGCCTTATGAAACACACCCAGTATTTCAACCTCAAGGCTAACATCATCAGTAATAAGCTCAATCGGCAAGTAAGTCATTGCCAGCGATTGGCCGACAAAATGCCCAAAAGCACCCGATGTAATATAGCTCACACATTCGCCTTTGTACATAACGGCTTCATCGCCGCTGACATCCGTATCCGTTTCGATTAAAAGCACTGTCAACCTTTTCCTAGGTCCTGTTTCTTTTTCTTTGAGAGCGGCCACCTTACCAATGAAATCCCTATCCCATTTAGCAAAAAAGTCCATACCCGATTCAGCCAAAGTAAAGTCAGGTCGATAATCGGTTGTCCATACACCCCAGTTTTTCTCTAAACGCATCGACATTAACGCTCTTGCACCGAACCACTTGAGCCCTAAATCAGAGCCAGCACTTTCAATCTCTTCAAATAATTTCAGTTGAAATTGCGGCGCCACATATATTTCATAACCGAGCTCGCCGGTAAATGAAATACGCGTGCAAATTGCCGGCACGCCGCCAATAAAGGTTTGTCTGACATCTCGGAATTTAAAGGTCTCGCTACTAACATCTTCATGAGTCAAGCGTGAAAGCAGCTCTCTCGATTCAGGACCGGCGATGGCGATACCGTGGTAATCGTCTGTCATGTTTTTGTAGGCAACGTCATCAATGTCTTGTAGTTTTTCGTCAAACCAGCGACGATGCATCTCCTGAACAGCACTCGAGCCGAGAAGATAGAAGGTTTCTTCATCGATGCAAGCGACGGTAAAGTCGCCAAAGAGTTTGCCACTCTCTTTTAACATTGGATTAAGAATAACGCGCCCTGGCTTAGGAATAATGCCCGCAAGTACATGCTCTAAAAATGCCCGAGCACCCTTGCCAGTAAAGCGATGATTGGAGAAGTTTGCAATTTCAATTGCACCCACCTTTTCACGTACCGCCATCACCTCGCCGCCGACATAGTCATGCGCTCGTGAACGGCGGAAGGTTGGCTCTTCATGCGCGCCTTCTGGGGAGTTTGCAAACCACATCGCATTTTCAAGGCCAAACGAAGCTTGCCATACCGCGCCTTTTTGGGTCAAACGATCATAAATCGCGGTGGTTTTTTGACGCCGACCTTTAGGCAGAGTCTCATTTGGAAATGTCATTACAAAACGACGCTCATAATTCTCACTGGATTTGATTACGCCCCATTGAGGGGTTGCAAACTCACCAAAACGAGCAACATCCATTGCCCAAATATCAATGGATGGCTCTCCTTCGATCATCCACTCTGCTATTGTACGACCGACACCGCCAGCCTGGCAAAAGCCAGCCATCACTCCAACGGCCACCCAATAATTTTTCTTGCCTGGCACAGGGCCCAGCATTGGGTTGCCATCAGGCGAGAAAACAAACGGCCCATTAATGACATTTTTAATACCGGCTGTCGCCATTGCCGGTAGACGCTCGAAAGCCAGCTCTAACCGATCCGCAATACGATCCAAGTTTGGATCCAACAAATCATGACCAAAATTTAGCGGTGTGCCGTCTAACGACCAAGGCGTTGATTGCGGCTCGTAAGTACCCAACAACATCCCTGAGCGCTCTTGACGGCAGTAAAAGTTTGCCTCATAGTCAATCGCTGACGGCAGTCTCTTGCCTTCTGGTAAGTTGGCAATTTGCTCAATTTCATCGGTAATTAAATAATGGTGCTCCATCGGCACAACGGGTAAATGCACGCCTGACATTCGGCCCAGTTCACGCGCCCATAGTCCGCCGGCATTAACAATGTACTCGGCATGGATATTGCCTTTTGCAGTAACCACGTCCCACGAACCATCGGTGCGTTGATTGGTTTCTAATACGGGCGTATGGGTATAGAATTCCGCCCCGTGAACGCGTGCAGATTTAGCGTAAGCATAAACCACACCTGAAGGATCAATATCGCAATCCAGAGGATCCCAAAGAGCGGCGATGTAATGCTCTGGGCTGATAAGAGGGTGATGCGCTACGACTTCATCAATACTGACAAATTCTTGCTCTAAGCCCATTGAGCGCGCTTTTGAGCGCTCTCTTTTTAAATAATCGTGCCAAGCGGGTGTGGAAGCTAAATAATAACCACCGGTTTCATGCAGGCCAATATTGTGCCCAGAAGTCTCTTCAATTTCTTTGTAAAGACCGATTGTATAGTCTTGCAAACGAGAGATATTAGGGTCAGAGCTAATGGTATGCACCGATCCAGCGGCGTGCCAACTCGAGCCAGATGTGAGTTCATCGCGCTCCAATAGCACCACATCTTTCCAGCCCATTTTAGCCAAATGGAATAGAATTGAACAACCCACAACACCGCCACCAATAACAACAACTCGAGCGCTCTCTCTCATCAAATACACCTCTTAAACTAACGCGACAAGACTGCAAAGTTGTTGCAGTCAAAAGAATGAGATATTAAAGTAAAGTCAACAGTTCTACTATGAAAAAATTTGATGTAAACATTTGAATATATTTATTGAAAGTTTGAGTTTACTTAATTTATCTTAGTATCAGCCATTTCCTTTGTTGTTAGTTTTGCCCATTGATGGTTTTTTCGATAAAACTGATAATAATTTCAGTCCATAATTTTTGCCACTCTAACGGCCGTCGAGCGCCCTTCGGGAGTGATTCAAATTAACTGCCACGGTGTCAGTTTGAGCGGAACTCATCCGGTGATGCCTGCCGTTTCATTGAAGCAGCCGCTTTGCCACCAATGACAAAACAACAAATGTCGGCACCACCAGCCACCATCTTAATTAAGTTTTTAATATCATCGGGCTTATTGGTAAAAACCAGTCATTGGCTATTGCAACTCTTTTAAGTTGGCGAAATAATCAAGCGCCTCTGGATTCAATAACGCTTCTTTATTGTCAATTTCTTTGCCTTCAACAACGGCTTTGACGGCCAATTCGACAATTTTTCCACTGAGCGTTCGCGGGATTTCAGGAACAGCAATAATCACCTTAGGATTATGGTGTGGTGTGGTATTTTGGCGTATTTGAGCGCGAATTTTTTGTTTTAATTGATCGTCAAGCATCGCTCCTTCAATCAAAGTCACAAAAAGTACAATGCGCACATCGTCCTTATATTTCTGCCCAATAACCAATGCCTCGCTGACCTCATCCACAACCTCTACTTGGCGGTATATTTCTGCCGTACCAATACGAATACCACCAGGATTGAGTGTTGTATCAGAACGTCCATGAATAACCACACCACCTCGCTCATTGATTTCAAGAAAATCACCATGGCACCAGACGCCCTCAAAGCGATCATAATAGGCTGAACGGTAGCGCTCACCCGTTGGATCATTCAAAAAACCAATTGGCATTGAAGGAAAGGGGGCCACACACACGAGTTCGCCTTTTTTTCCAATTTGGGGATTGCCCTCACTGTCCCATGACTCCACAGCCATACCTAAGCCACGGCATTGAATTTCACCTCGATGAACTGGCAGTGTGTTTGAGCCAAGAACAAAGCAAGAGACGATATCAGTCCCTCCAGAAATTGACGAAAGACAGATATCTGTTTTTAAATTATCATAAACATAATCAAACGCCTCAGGAACCAATGGCGAACCCGTCGACAACAACACTCTTAAAGAAGCTAGGTCGTAACCTTCACTGGAAATATTAGCTTTACGAAGAACATCAATGTATTTTGCCGAAACCCCCAAAATGTTAATTTTTTCAGCCTCGATTAACTCAAAAAAGCGCTGGCGCTTTGGGTAAAGGGGTGCGCCCTCGTACAATATTAAAGTAGCGCCACTGGCAAGCGCTGAGACCATCCAATTCCACATCATCCAACCGCAAGTTGTTGCATAGAAAAAACGCTCACCCGGCTTTAAGTCAAGGTGCAGGCGATGCTCTTTTAAATGCTGCAACAAAGTACCACCGACACCGTGAATAATGCACTTTGGCACACCGGTAGTGCCCGACGAGAATAATATATAAAGTGGCTCGTTGAAGTCCAGTTGTTCAAAAATCAACTCACTGCCTTCGAACTCCTGCTGAATATCTTCAAAACAATTAGTGGTGTACAAGTCACTTGCCTCTAAATAAAGTAGCGGCATCATAATAGAGGTTTGAACACTGTCCAAAAGGCCCAACACGGCTTGGTTTTTCTCAGACATATCAAAGACTTTACCTTTGTGCAAGTATCCATCAGTCACGAATAAAACTTTTGGCTGCACTTGTGACAAGCGGTCAACAACCCCAGAAGCACCAAAATCAGGAGAACATGATGACCATACTGCACCCAAGCTGGTTGTTGCCAGCATAGCAATAATGGTTTTTTCTGTGTTTGGTAAATAAGCCGCTACCCTGTCACCCTTAACAATGCCTTGGGTTTTTAGGTAATATGCAAGAGCTGCCACCTGCCCCTTAAGTTCGCTGTAACTGAGGCGAACGGTTTTACTATCTTCGTTAATAAAAACGATGGCCTCATTCGAGTCTTGGCCCTTTGATAACAAATTTTCTGCAAAATTCAACCTAGCCTCTGGGAAGAACTTTGCCTTAATCATGCCCTGGGCATCATTTAAAGCAACACTTCCTTTTTCACTCGCCCGCACATCGCAGTAATCCCAAAGATGGCTCCAGAACTCAGCAATATTCGTTACTGAATACTGGTAAAGCTGTTGATAGTCTAAGAGTTGTTTAACACCAGTTGCATTGACATAGTGCCAAAAATCGCACATCTGAGACGCCTTTATTGCCGATTCGCTCGGCTGCCACAGCAGGCTATTTTCTTTTTTCATTAAAAGGTGCAAACATTCAACAACAATAGGGGGTGATGTTACCCACAGACCTTAGTCTTGATTACTTTATTTCACCCTCTGTTAAACAAAAAACGAATACAAATTCCTAGGCTATTTGGGCAGCCTTCTC
>JBBWVS010000119.1:0-3267 GCA_050256335.1 Gammaproteobacteria bacterium
AGTGGTGCGTCCGAGGTGATTCGAACACCCGACATTCGGCTTCGGAGGCCGACACTCTATCCAGCTGAGCTACGGACGCATTGTTGTGAACTTAAGTAAAGTTTAGATTAAGGGCAATGATGTTGTGTTGAAAGTGCAAAAGCTAGGGGAATTTTACCCGAGTGTTTGTATTTAACATCTGTATTCAATAACAAAAAGTTACCGTTAAATACTTTGAAGCATACCTTGCATACCCAAGCGGTCAACCTTAATCATTACACTAGCTTGGTAGTATTTTATTAAGCTGTCTTCATTAAGAACGATATCGAAAATTTGCCAATGGTTGTCGGTGTTTTTATGAAACCATAAGTCGAAGTAAACACCCTGTTGAGAAAGTCCTCTGATATTAAGCTTGACAGAAATCTTACCACCGAGCTCGGGCTTAGCGGAAACAAAACTAAGGCTTAAGGTTTGCGATTGCACCAACTTATACAGCAGCGTGTTAATCATGTTGTTTTTTAGTCGCAGGGCAAAATACTGAGCCTCGCTGTTGCTTAGTTGTTGATTGGAGGGCATAACAAGCAAAACTTCATTGGCAATAAAACCAAAGTCAAATAGTGGCACAACCTTTTCAAGCACTAAGGCTTCCATCGACTCAGGAGAATAGGTTAGGCTTTGTGTTATTTGATTGAGGCTGGCGATCGCTTTTTGAATTGCATAAACAGGGCTATCCTGCGCCTCATTTGAGGCGGCAAAACTTTGAGAAAACATCAGCGTCAAGATTAATGCAAAAGAAGAAAGCCTCTTCATTTTTTCCCCATAATGACCAAAGAAAACCAAGTAAAATCGATACAAATTATTGCTGTTCTGCCCTATTATATTGACATTTAGCATAAATAAATACTTATTATTATGACATTCTTGAGTCACCCTATTAAATCCACATTATTACTCTTGGTCCTTTTTACAACAGGATTTACTAATACTTGCTACGCAAATAAACAGTACTCACCTCTAGAATCGCCCGATTTTTTTAAAGAACTAAACACCTTCACCACTATTTACACGCAAATTAAGAAGTACTATGTTGACGAAGTAGACGATAAAACACTTTTTGAAAATGCCATCAAAGGCATGATGGAAGGACTGGACCCTTATTCTACGCACTTAAATCCTGCCGATCAGGCGGAACTGATTGAAACAACCACGGGAAAATTTGGCGGCCTTGGTATCGTTATTGCCACCAAGGGAGAGCTCATCCAAATAATCTCGCCTATCGATGATACACCGGCTTATCGCGCTGGCTTGCAAGCGGGTGACTTAATTCTTAAAATTGGTGAGCAAGATGTTAGAGATATTAGCTTGCAAGATGGTGTCAAATTAATGCGCGGACTGCCAGAAACAACAATCAATTTGACCATCAGCCGGGCAAACCAATCACCGTTTGAATTAGAAATCACACGAGAAATAATTACCATCACCTCTGTTCGAGGCTATCTTCTTGAAGATGGCATGGCTTATATTAGAGTGTCGAATTTTCAACTACCAAGTGCACAACTACTTAAAAAAAATGTAGAGAAACTAGTCGCCCAAAATCAGGGTAAATTAAGCTCTCTTATTCTTGATTTAAGAAACAATCCTGGCGGTGCCCTGTCCGCCGCGATTGACATCTCAAACCTCTTTATTGATAGCACCGATCTTATTGTTTATACCAAAGGTAGGTTTGATAACGCCAGCATGAAATTTAATGCTGAGTATGGTGATATTCTCGATGGTGCGGCGATGATTGTTCTAATCAACGAAGGCTCCGCTTCTGCCTCTGAAATCGTTGCTGGCGCCCTGCAAGACCACAAGCGTGCAGTCATCATGGGCACAACATCTTTTGGTAAAGGCTCTGTACAAACGTTGATTGGACTTGAGAATGACTATGGAATGAAGCTAACGACAGCGCGCTTCTACACACCTTTGGGTAACATTATTCATGGCAAAGGCATCACCCCAAATGTTGTTCTTGAAAAACCTATCACTGATGAAACACAGGATTCAAAAGATGATTCAATTGAAGATAATCAAGATTCAGATAATCTCTTAAACAGCAATCCAACACAACTCAGCGATGAAGAAATATTACAACAACAAAATGCAATTAGAGAAAAAACCGATAAAGAAATTGTTCTACTCTTAAGACAAGATTACGGCGTCAAAGAGGCGATACACCTCTTGAGGGAAACCGCCACTATCAATGAATCATAATGGCCAAAGTTCTCTCTATTGCTAATCAAAAAGGTGGCGTTGGCAAAACAACCACTGCCGTCAACTTAAGCGCCGCACTGAGTACTGTCAATAAACGCGTATTGTTAGTTGACATTGACCCTCAAGGCAATGCTACCATGGGTTGCGGTGTTGATAAATACAATCTCGAACACAGTATTTGCGAATTACTGCTTGATGAATGCACACTCGAGCAAGCGATTATTGCCTCAGAAGACACCTTAATTGACTTGATTGGCGCCAATACCGATTTGGTTGCTGCCGAGGTTGCCTTGCTAAAAGACAAGGGCAGTGAAACAAAGTTAAAGAGGTTAATCGACCAACAACGTGACAACTATGACTACATTATCATTGACTGTCCTCCTTCGCTTAATATGCTCACTATTAACGCCTTGACTGCCAGTGACGGCATTGTTATTCCAATGCAATGCGAGTACTATGCTTTAGAGGGTTTAAGCTCATTGATTGAGACAATCACAAAAATACAAGCCACCAGTAATCCGAGCCTTGAAATTTGTGGCATTGTCAGAACTATGTACGACACTAGGAATAACCTCTCTAATGAGGTTTCTGTACAGCTCTCTCAGCACTTTACCCACAAAGTTTTTAAAACAATAATCCCTAGAAATGTAAAATTAGCGGAAGCGCCGAGCTTTGGCATCTCGGCAATTAATTACGCCAGATCATCCAAAGGCGCTATCGCTTATGTGGCGTTAGCGAGCGAAATAATACGTAGAACACAATGACAAAAAAATCTAAATTAGGAAGAGGTCTGGATATATTGCTAGGCCAATCAATCGAAAATCCTGCACGAGCTCACACCGGCGACAAATTGGTGCAAATGCAACTCGATCAATTACAGCGCGGGCAATTTCAGCCGCGCTCAAAATTCGACAGTTCAAAGTTGGACGAGTTGACACAATCTATCGCCTCTCAGGGCGTTATACAGCCTTTGGTTGTTAGAGAAGTAGCAGAAAATAAATTTGAAATTATTGCTGGTGAGCGTCGTTGGCGCGC
>JBBWVS010000120.1:0-8872 GCA_050256335.1 Gammaproteobacteria bacterium
CTATCGGGGCTGATGCTCTTACTTTAGTCTCCAAAGTTAGTATAACTATTACCATCTTAATGATTGAAACATGAAGAAATGATATTTTATTTGTAGAAAATTTCTACAAAACTAGAAATATAGTAATAATTGTCTATAATAAGTAAACATGAATGATGATGAAATTGTAAAGGTACTGTCTGAACTTGGCAATAAAACAAGACTTGATATTTATAGATTGCTGATTAGTTATGGTGACGAAGGTTTGTTGGTTGGGGAAATTGGCAAGCATTTAGATATACCGCCTTCAACGCTGAACTTTCATTTAAAGGGGTTGGTGAGCGCGGAACTGGTCAGCCAGGTTAAACAAAGTCGAAGCATTGTTTGCTATGCTCAGCTTAGTAAGCTTTCAGAAGTATTAAATACACTCCAGTCAGAATGTTGCAGTAAGCTTAGTTGATTTTAAACAGAGTTTTTTTACAGAATAATAACTATAAATCTAGAAATATAGATACATATGAGGCGCTATGGTAATAGGAAAAAATCAATTAATAAACACCTTGAGTAGAGTTACAGTTTTATTTGGACTCCCTGTGGGATTCTCCATACTAATTATTGGGATGCTTTCAATATTCGCACCTGTGCAGGCTATCGATAGCTCACTAGCAATGATTGATGCACTATTGCGAATATCTCCCTTTATTTTGTTATCAGTAACAATTGCCGCTTATCTGAAGGCTAGCGGAGTTGACCAAATTGTTGCTAGTGCTTTTCGAGGAAGTCCTGCAAAGGCAATTGTAGTTGCCTCTATTTTTGGTGCATTATCTCCTTTTTGTTCATGTGGTGTGATTCCTTTAGTAGCCGGGCTTTTAGTGGCAGGAGTTCCTATTGCACCGGTGTTGGCATTTTGTATAGCGTCGCCAATTATGGATCCTGAAATGTTTATATTGACTGCAGCTGAGTTGGGGATTGAGTTTGCACTAATAAAGACAGTTTCAGCAATTGTTATGGGATTGTTAGCTGGTTATGGCACCTTGTTGATTAGTAAAACTGGATATTTAGATGACTCCTTAAAAGATATCGCTCAGCCCAATTGTTCTAGCTCGTGCTCGAATGAAGATAAGGCGGAGGTGGTGTACAAATTTTGGAAAATTTCTGAAAGACGTAGCACTTTTGGCAAAGAAGTTTTTTCAGTTGGATTGTTTCTAACTCGTTGGTTGGCGTTTGCTTTTTTGCTGGAAAGTTTAATGCTAGTTTATGTGCCTAATGATTTGATTGTTAATTGGCTTGGGGATGGTAACGCTTTTGCATTACCTTTAGCAGTTATCTTGGGTGTTCCTGCATATCTGAATGGATACGCATCAATCCCATTGGTAGGAGGCTTAATAGAAATGGGAATGTCTCCAGCAACAGCTCTAGCATTTATGCTTGCTGGCAGCGTTACAAGTATTCCGGCAGCAATTGCCATCTACTCACTCGCAAAACCACGCCTCTTTTCCCTCTATTTGATTTTTGCTGGACTGGGTGCAACGGGGGCTGGTTATATGTATTTATTCTGGTTAAGTGTGTAAGTCTGAGTTATTGTTTTTGTAAGGGAAAAAGCCCGAAACAATCGGGCTTTTTTTGATAGATTCTTTTAATCACCCAATATGTGCAGTCCACATTCACGACCCGCTTCAACCTTTGTGGGGTCGAAGTAGCACGTTTCATCAGGCAAACCGTTTTTTTCAAGGTAGGCTTGCATGTCGGCCAGTGTCCAATCGAGCAGTGGCGAGACTTTGATAACATCGTTTGGCCCAAGCGCAGCCGTGTCCATCTCTTGGCGCAGGGTAGTTTGTTCGCGTCTAACGGCTGTTAGCCAAACGTCTGTGTTGGTTTCTTTCATAGCACGTAAGAAAGGTTCTATCTTAAATTGATGTGAGAATTCCTCGTGTGCAGGATCGTCAATCATTGGTATGCCGCCCATCACAGCGTCTCGTCGTGCAGCGCTGACCAATGGTGTATATACCGTTAGATTAAGATCCAATTGTTTTGTCACTGCATCTGCAAATTTATAGGTTTGCGGCATGTTGTAACCCGAGTCAATCCACAGTACTTCAGTTTCTGGTGCGACTTGATTAACCATGTGCAATAACACCGCTTCTTGCGGCCCAAAATTTGTCGTAACAACGGCTTTACCTTCAAGCGCCAACGCCCACTGAACAATTTGCTCTGCGCTTTTACCTTTAAGCTCTTTGTTGGCATCATCAATATGAAATTCAGCTCGGTGATGATCAACCATATCGGCTTGTTGCGAACTGATCATGCCAGCGGCAACCGTGGCATTGGTGATTTTATCAATCAGAATAAAAGCACCCAGACCTTTGTTATGGGTGAACCGCTCGATTGGCAATAATGCATCAAGTTGCACGTCCAATAGGCCAATTTCGTTAAGCTCTAATGTATCGGCATCCACGTGCTCAAGTGTATTGATGTCGACACGGTGATGGATGATATCGACGCGTGCATTGACGCGACGCGTGCCTAATTTCAGCTCGTAGTCTCTATCAAGGGCAAGAGGTGTTTGATCCATCCACACTAAGTGAGAGCGTAGTTTTTGTTGATTGGTGATGGCAAAATTATCTTGTGAATGCACCAATAGGTCGCCTCTAGAGATATCAATCTCTTTGGTAAGCGTAAGGGTAATAGCCATGCCTTTATATGCACGATTCAAATCACCATCGGCGGTAATAACACGCTCGACTGTGGTGCTCAGACCACTCGGTAGAACTGTAATTGGATCGCCAGGGGCAACACTGCCTTGATTCAGAGTGCCGCAGTACCCACGGAAATCAGCATTCGGTCGATTAACGTATTGCACCGGTAATTGAAAGCCTTCAGCAACTTGGTCAATCGTTTGCTCCACTTCCTCAAGAAACGGCAGTAAAGCTGGACCTTGGTACCAATCCATATTTTTTGATGGATTAACCACATTGTCACCTTTTAGAGCTGATAGTGGAATGAAGTCAATCTTGCTAATGTTGAGTTGCTCAGCAAAAGCTTTGTAGTCGCTTTTGATTTGCTCGTACGTGGCCTCGTCGAAATCCACCAAGTCCATTTTGTTAACCGCCACAACAACACGATCAAGGCCTAGTAAAGACACTAGGTATGAGTGACGCTTGGTTTGTTTGATTAGGCCTTTTCTGGCATCAATTAAGATAATTGCAAGGTCTGAATTTGACGCGCCTGTGACCATGTTTCGAGTGTATTGCTCGTGTCCAGGGGTGTCGGCAATAATAAATTTTCGCTTAGACGTTGAGAAATAACGGTAAGCAACGTCGATGGTAATGCCTTGCTCACGTTCTGCTACAAGACCATCAACTAGTAGTGCTAAGTCAAATTCCTCTCCATCTTTGCCACCTTCATGACTATTTTTAATGGCTGCTAACTGGTCTTCATAAACCAATTTTGAATCGTGCAGTAAGCGCCCGATAAGGGTAGATTTGCCATCATCGACACTGCCACAAGTCAGGAGTCTTAATAGGCTTTTGTGTTCGTGCTGATCTAAGTAGGCGTGGATGTCTTCTTGAATTAGGTCGTCAGAATAACTCATTAGAAGTACCCCTCTGCTTTTTTGGCTTCCATCGAACCTGCTTGGTCGGAGTCAATTAAGCGACCTTGACGTTCAGAGGTTTTGGTAAGAAGCATTTCTTGAATAATATCAGTCAATGTAGTGGCCTTTGATGCAACAGCACCCGTTAATGGGTAGCAACCTAGTGTACGGAAACGAACCCACTCTTCTTTTGGTACTTCGCCTGGCTCAAGCTCCATACGATTATCATCAACCATAATCTTGATACCGTCGCGCTCAACTATCGGTCTTGATGCAGCAAAATAAAGCGGCACAAGCTCGATTTGCTCGAGATAGATGTACTGCCAAATATCAAGCTCTGTCCAGTTTGAAATTGGGAAAACACGAATGCTTTCGCCTTTTTTGATGCGAGCGTTATACAAGCTCCACAATTCAGGTCGTTGATTTTTTGGATCCCAACGGTGCTTTTCTGAACGGAATGAAAAAATGCGTTCTTTTGCCCGTGATGCTTCTTCGTCGCGTCTTGCACCACCAAAGGCGGCATCAAAGCCGTGTTGATCCAGTGCTTGTTTAAGACCTTGCGTTTTCATCACGTCGGTATGCACCTTTGAGCCATGCGTAAACGGGCTGATGTTCATTGCCACGCCTTCGGCATTAATGTGAGTTAACAATTCCATGCCAGATTCTTTTGCCACTTTGTCGCGGAACTCGATCATCTCGCGAAACTTCCAAGTGGTGTCCACATGTAATAATGGAAAAGGCGGCACGGCAGGGAAAAATGCTTTTTTCGCTAAGTGCAACATCACAGATGAATCCTTGCCAATGGAGTACATCATGACAGGGTTGTTGAATTCAGCAGCCACTTCTCTAAAGATATGGATGCTTTCAGCTTCTAGCTGTCTTAGGTGGCTGAGTCTATGTTCTGGTAATGGGCTCATGTATCATTCTTTTTTAATTGTAGTGGAGTGTGTCGCTCGAAAAGTACGGAGATTATAGTATTTATTTCTAAGTAATTGCAATAAATAGAAAATATAATACTAATTTTTTCATATTATGCTATATATTTAGAATTTAATTCTATATATTGAATTAAATAGAGAAACGCAATTGACCTAATTTAAGATTATTATCTGCTGACGAGAAATAATATCGGCTAATTTTAAAATGGTTTATGCAAAGGTCTCTTATAATTGCCGCTAATGATTAGAGATGCAATTAAAACCACACTCCCCATATTTTTTGGCTACTTACCTTTGGGTATCGCTTTCGGCTTGCTTTTCCAAGAGCTTGGTTACCCATGGTACTATGCCACTCTAATGGGGGTTTGCATTTATGCCGGCGCAGCGCAGTTTATGGCCGTTGGTTTGCTAGCTGCTGGCGCAGGTTTTGTTGAAATTGCCATGGCTACTTTTTTTCTCAATTCACGCCACTTATTTTACGGTTTGGCGTTGCTCAATAGTTTTGGCAACTGGGGGCTAAGAAAGATCTATTTAATCTTTGGCCTAACAGACGAAGTGTATTCTCTAATGAGTACCATTGAATTACCAGAAGGGACTGACAAACCACAATTTTACTTCCTGATGACGATTCTCTCTCAGGGTTATTGGGTTTTGGGTTGTACTCTAGGCGCGTGGGCAGGAACGAAGCTTGTTTTTAATACACAAGGTATGGAGTTTGCTGCCACAGCTTTATTTATGGTGCTACTGATTGAGCAATGGATAAAAGTCAGAAGACCGTTACCCTTTATTATCGCTTTGATTGCATCGGCCATTGCGCTGTTGCTATTAGCACAACATATGTTGATATTAGCTATTTCTCTTTCGCTTATTATGATGATGGTGCTACGTCTCACTAACAAGAAGGTGCACGATGAATATTGAGTATTTAGTTATGGTGATAGCGATTATGTCGGTGGCAACATTTGCCACAAGATTACCACCTTTTGTACTTTTTAGTGGGCGCGAGCAACATCCATTATTGCAATTTATTGCAAGGTACACACCGCCAATGGTAATGACTATTTTGGTGATTTACATGTTGAAATCTGTCGACTATCTTTCCGCAGAGGGGCTGTATGCCTTTATCGCTCTGTTTGTGACTATTGGTGTTCATCTTTGGCGACGAAACGCCTTAGTGAGTATTGTCACCGGCACAGCTGTTTTTATGTCTTTTGTGCAAGGTTGGTTTTAAAGAGCCAACGAGTGAACAGTTGGTGCATAAGATGGCGTCTTGTGGTGCTTAGGTCGGCATTGAATTCGTAGTAAAATAAAAAAATCCCATTATCAAATCTAAAATGATTTATGCATAGATCTCAAATAATCCATTTATTTTTTAAATAGCAGCAAATGCAAAGGCTGGTGAAATTATTCCCCTTTTTGGTTTGGTTTAGACTAATCACCAGAGAGACCCTGAAGGCAGATTTTTATGCTGGCTTAACGGGTGCTATTATCGTCCTCCCACAAGGCATTGCTTTTGCAACCATTGCCGGATTACCGCCAGAATACGGCCTTTATACTGCTATGGTGGTACCAATAATTGCCGCCTTGTTTGGCTCATCTCATCACCTTGTTTCTGGCCCAACAACGGCAATTTCAATCGTTGTTTTTGCGGCGGTGAGTAAACACGCAGTGATTGGTAGTGAGGAGTTTGTAGCGATGGCGCTAACGCTAACTTTTTTGGCGGGCGTTTACCAGTTAGCATTTGGCTTGGCAAAGTTTGGTATGCTGATTAACTTTGTCTCACACAATGTTGTGATTGGCTTTACCACGGGCGCAGCCTTGTTGATTGCCAGTAGTCAAATACCCTATATGTTGGGTATTGAGATTTTTAGGAGCTTTGGTTTTGCTGACACTTGGTTTGCTCTTTATGAAAGTATTACTGAGCTGAATATATTTGTACTTATTGTTGGGTTGAGTACATTGACCAGTGCTATTTTGGTTAAATTGTTCAAGCCCAGATATCCGAATCTATTGATAGGTATGTTTGTTGGTGGAATTGTCGCTGCTTTACTGGGTGGACTGACAGATGCCATTAAAACGGTGGGAGAAATACCCGCTCTCTTGCCGCCTCTTTCCATGCCAGATTTTTCGTTGAACACTTTGAAGTCTTTAGCGCCAGAGGCATTTGCTATCGCACTTCTGGGTTTAATTGAAGCGGTTTCAATCAGTCGATCAGTGGCCACGAAGTCATATCAGAGGATTAAGCCAAGTCAAGAATTTATCGGCCAAGGCCTATCAAATATTATTGGTAGCTTTTTCTCAAGCTACGCTTCTTCTGGCTCATTTACTCGAACAGGCGTTAACTATGAGGCGGGTGCGAAAACCCCGCTTTCTGCTATTTTTGCGGCATTGATATTGGTGCTCATCGTGCTTTTAGTGGCACCGTTGATGAAGTATTTACCCCTTGCCGCAATGGCGGGTGTTATTTTGTTGGTCGCTTATAACTTGATTGACTTCACACACATCAAGAAAACATTTAAATTTTCAAAGTCAGAAACCTCGATTTTCCTCGTCACTTTTCTCTCAACTTTATTGTTGGAATTAGAGTTTGCGATCTATTTTGGTGTGCTGCTTTCACTGATGTTGTTTATCGCCAAAACAGCGGCGCCCGAAGTGCATACATTGGCCTTTGAGAGTGGTCCAGAGGAGAGTATCCGTAAGTTAAGAGCAATACGAACTACGCCATTGACACAATGCCCTCAACTTAAAATAATTCGTATCGATATGTCCATATATTTTGGCTCGATTAACCACATTCAAAAGCAAATCAATCAAATCGTTGACAACCAAAGAATCTATCATATTTTGATTGTTGCCACGGGTGTTAACTTTATTGATCTTGCTGGTGTTGAGGGTTTGTTGTCTGAGAATCGACGCTTGAAAGAGCTGGGTGGTAGCCTATACTTTGTTTCAGTCAAAAACTCTGTTGCTGAATTCTTACAGAAAGTACACTTTGTTGAGCAAATTGGTGAAGACAATTTCTTTGAATCAAAAGAATTAGCTATTCATGGTATCTACCAAAAACTTGATATGAAGAAGTGTGAAAAATGCCGTGCGCTGGTTTTTAAAGAATGCAACTAAACTTCTACATCGACACCAATCCAGTTAATTAGCGAAAGTATTCGGTAAACGAATCTACCTCTTCCCTTGGTGTGCGATAGCTGTTGACTAACGCCTCGGTATCTTCATAACCCACCGCCATACCGCAGAGCAGTATTTTATCGTCACCAAAGTCCAGCTCAGACTTTATGATGTGTTGATAGTCGGCAAGGGCTGCCTGTGGACAAGTGCTAAGACCCAAATCAAGCGCTCCCAGCATGACGGATTGAATAAACATACCGCAATCCATAAAGCTGCCGGATTGTAGGCAAGAATCCATAAAAAATAACAGCATAACGGGCGCATCAAAAGAACGATAATTGGCTGCCCATTGATCCATTTGACGCTCTTTATCTTCGCGCTTAATACCCAGGGTTGAGTACATTAATAGGCCACATTCTTTGCGCCTCGATTTATAAGGCTCTACCCACTCCGTGGGATAGTATTGGTAATCTCGCTCTCCCTTATCGCCAGAGCGAAAAGCTGCCTCTATTTTCTCTTGAAGGTTTATCTTACTTTCACCCATGACAACAGCAACACTCCAAGGCTGGGTGTTTACCCCAGATGGCGCGTATCTTGCGGCATTGAGTATGGTGTTGATTTGTTCTTCTGAAACGGGATTGTCGAGAAAAGCTCGTATTGATTTGCGTTGTTCTAGGGCTTTAAGGACGTGCATAGGAAAATCTCGTGTGAAAGTGCATTGATTTTATTACACTTTGACTCAAAGTTTTCGTTTGAAAGTGCTGTAATTTTGTTTTGTGTGAAACCCTCTTCGAGAAATGAAAGATTTCGAAAAGAGAATTTTAGCTTTTCAGGGAAGAATCCGAGTGAAACGGATTTAAGAAAATGGAGGCCGGAACCAGAGTCGAACTGGTCTATAAGGCTTTGCAGGCCCCTGCATAACCGCTTTGCTATCCGGCCAGTAACTTCGAGAAACAAAAAAGCCTGTTGAGACAGGCCAATTGTATCACTTAATTTTTGGAGCGGGAAACGAGATTCGAACTCGCGACATTCACGTTGGCAACGTGATGCTCTACCAGCTGAGCTACAGCCGCTTCATCTGCTGACTCCCTGTCAACTGGAGACGCATTCTACATTGAAATAGTGATGAGTCAACCCTTTAATATTTATTTCATGTTGACTGCTCAAAAAGCGTCTAATATGGTGTTTTTTTAACTATTATGTTGCTTATGAAGTTACTCACTCGCCTTTAGCTCAGGCCAAG
>JBBWVS010000121.1:0-6595 GCA_050256335.1 Gammaproteobacteria bacterium
CTTGTAACTGAATACTACACCGCCGGCAAACCCATTAGAGATATTGCAGCAGCTGGTGAAACAGGCGCAGCAACGGTAATGATTAAAGGTTTGGCAATCGGCATGCAATCGGTTGTTCTTCCGGTATTTATGATCTGTCTAATTATCTATGTTGCCAATGCTTATGTTGGTCTTTACGGTGTTGGTATCGCCGCTATTGGTATGCTGGCAACCGTTGGCATGACAATGGCAATTGATGCTTATGGCCCTATCGCTGATAACGCAGGTGGTATCGCTGAAATGGCAGGACTTGGTGAAGAGACTCGCAAAATTACCGACTCGCTGGACGAGCTTGGCAACACAACTGCAGCTATCGGTAAAGGCTTTGCGATTGGTGCTGCGGCACTTGCCGCCCTTGCTATTATCACGGCTTATGTTGAAACTGTCAGTGCCAATATTGAAGGCTTTGCCCTCAACCTAAACAGCGCTGAAGTGTTGATTGGTTTGTTTATTGGCGGCACGATTCCTTTTTTAATTTCTGCAATTACAATGACCGCCGTAGGCGACTCTGCGTTTGAAATGATTAAGGAAATCAGAAGGCAATTTCGCGAAATTCCCGGCCTATTAGAAGGCACTGCAGAGCCCGATACAGCAAAATGTGTGGATATTGCAACAACAGCCGCTCTGAAGAAAATGATTCTTCCTGGAGTAATTGCAGTCGCCGCACCCGTTGTGATTGGCTTTGGTATCGGTCCAGTAGCTCTTGGCGGCATGCTCGCTGGCGCTTTACTTGGTTGCGTACTAATGGCACTGATGATGGCCAATGCAGGTGGCGCGTGGGACAATGCTAAGAAGCACGTTGAGAAGGGAAACTTTGGTGGCAAAGGTTCGGACACTCACACTGCTACTGTTGTTGGTGATACAGTGGGTGACCCATTCAAGGACACTTCTGGACCAGCAATGAACATTTTGATTAATGTGATGGCAATTGTTAGTTTGGTGATTGCACCTTTACTAACATAACCACATTCCAGCCCCGTCTCAATGGCGGGGCTGGAATAACCCAGTTTTATAATTCAATCAGACACTCATAAACAAAGAACCGGTTATCCTATCAACCAAGGTGTGTTTAGTAGCGCCAGAACGCTTTATGAAATAGCGCAATCAGAGTTAACACCTCTAGACGCCCAAATAGCATTGAAACACTGAGAATCCACTTAGCGCTATCATTAAGAGAGCCATAATTCTGCGCAACTTCGCCTAGCCCTGGGCCCAAGTTATTCATCGTTGCCGCAGTCGCGGAAAAAGAACTGATTTGATCCATACCGGTAAACATTAATAGAACCAAAATCACAACGAAAGAGAGTGTGTAGAGCGAGAAAAAGCCCAGTACAGAGACAAGGGTTTTCTCCCCAACCGTTGAGCGGTTGAGCTTTACATTAAGCTGAGCATTGGGGTGAATAAACTGCTTAATCTCCTTCATACCCAGTCGAAACATCAATAACACTCTTACTACTTTAATACCGCCACCGGTGGAACCTACACAAGCACCAATAAAACTTACCATAATTAAAAAGACCGGTGCAGCATTCGGCCATTCACTGAAGTTTTGAGAGGAAAAACCTGTTGTCGTAGCCATTGAAACACTTTGAAACAGGCTATGTCTCAAAGCTGTCCAAAAACTTTGATATTCATTGTTAAAATTTAAAACGCTCAAAACAATAAACACAGACACAAGCAATACAACAACGTAAGCTTTAAGTTCAGAATCGTTCCAATAATCAACGAGAGTGCGGTTATTCCAGGCCACAAAATGTAGGGAGAAGTTAATACCCGCTAAAAACATAAATACGATTGCTATAGATTCTATTAGGGCAGAATCAAAATAACCAATAGAGGTATCATGAGTGGAAAATCCACCAATTGCCACCGTTGAAAAACTGTGGCCAACAGCGTCAAATACATCCATACCCGATAGATAGTATGCCAAAGCGCAAACAACCGTTAAAGAAACATAAATCTTCCATAAGGCAATTGCGGTCTGTCTTAATTTTGGTGTTAAACGGTCTTTTGAGATACCACTGGATTCTGCGTGATAAAGCTCCATTCCACCAACACCAAGTAGCGGTAGGATAGCAACTGCAAGAACAATAATACCCATACCTCCCAGCCATTGCAGCTGCTGTCGATAATACAAAATAGATTTCGGCAGCTCGTCCAAATTAGTTAGAACTGTTGCGCCAGTTGTCGTAAGACCGGACATTGACTCAAAAAAGGCCGCCGAAAAGCTTAAATCAGGAATGGCATCAGTCAATAGGAAAGGCAAGGTTGCAAACAGAGACAAGACCACCCAAAAGCAGACCACGATGAGCACACCTTCTCTGAGTCGAAAGCCTTGTTTGATTGACATAAATGGATACCACATACAAAATCCACCCATTAATGTCATTGCAAAAGACAAAGCAAACGTTACAAACTCTGCTCCATTCCCGATGACAAAATCAATCAAAATCGGTGGAATTAGGGTAAAGCTAAACACCATCAGCAAAATACCAATAGTTTTAGAAACGATACTTAATTTCATTTTAAATAACCAAAGAAGAGGTTTGTATTTCGTTAATCATCTTCTGAAAATAATGACTCAACTTGGTGAATTTTCCTCACATCCGTCAACATCATAAGAACATGATCGCCTTGCTCGATTATGAGCTTTTTAGATGCCATTAATAAGTCGTTATCACGAACAATAGCACCAATAATAACGCCCTCAGGTAAATTCAAATCTTTAATCTTTCTACCAACTACTTGAGATGTGTTTTCATCGCCATGAACAACAATCTCGATAGCTTCGGCCTTGCCATGCTGCAAAGAATGGACTTTCATCGTATCACCTTTTCTAATGTGTGAGAGAATACCACTCACAGTAATTTGATCAGGGGAAATGATCATATCGACGTCATCACTTTGCTCTGCCAACAAGACATAAACATCGCGTTTGATTAGGGCAATTGTTTTGTGTGCACCCAGTCGCTTTGCCAAAATTGAAACAATAACATTTACTTCATCCGAGTCCGTTAAAGCGAGAAATAGATCGGTATTTTCAATCCCCTCTTCTAATAATAAATCTTCATCAGAGGCACTGCCTTGCAATACCAAAGTGTGATTAAGCTGCCCGGCAAGATCTCTTGCTCTTTCTTCATTAAGTTCAATAAGGCGAACATTGTGCGTTTTTTCTAACAACTTCGCCACATTAAAACCGATGTTGCCGCCGCCGGCAATAAAGATTTTTTGATAACCCTTATCGACACGTCGAAACTCCTTCAAAGCCTTAGAAATATGCTTCTTTTTTGCGATGAAATAAACATGATCTCCCTCACGAATAATCGTATCGCTGTTAACCAATAAAACCTTACCATTTCTATACAGACTAAAAATTCGCACTTGCGCATCTGGTAAGTGTTGTTGTAATTCTCTAATAGGCCTATTAACAATTGGCGTACCAATATAAGCACGAGTCTCCACTAACTGCACCAGCCCATTTTCAAATTCAAATACTTCGGAAGCACCCGGCTGCTCGACAATGCCTTTAATGTAGTCAGTAATTAAATTTTCTGGGGTAATTAAAAAGTCAATGGGCACAGCTGCATGAGAGAACAACTCAGGCCTATGCAAGTATTCTGTTGTCCGTATTCTAGCGATCTTTGTCTCAACATTGTATAGCGTGTACGCCATACGACAAGCCACCATGTTGGATTCATCAGACTTCATCACTGCAATCACCATGTCCATGGTTTTAATGCCCGCTTTTTCAAGTACGCTAGGGTAAGCACCATGACCAACGACAGTTTTAATGTCTAGATGTCTTTGAAGCAGAATTAACTTGTCTTCTTTTTGGTCAATAATGGTAAGATCATTAGCGCTATCAGCACACAAGTATTTTGCCAACGTTGAACCCACTTGACCCGCACCAAGAATTAGAATTTTCATCTTTTTTCAATCCCTAAATCTTTGAGTTTTCGATATAAAGTCGTCCTTTCCAAGCCGGCTTTTTCTGCTACAACAGCGATATTATTATCGTGCAATGCTAGGTGGTGAAGTAAATATTGTTTTTCGAACAGGTTGCGTGCCTCTTTTAATTTAAGTGAAAAATCGATACCGCTCACTTCTTGATTGGATTCCACTGGCGCTTGTCGTGTTAATATATTTCGAACAATCGGTAGTAGATCATGCAAAGGTTTCTTTAAAAAATCAATGGCGCCTAGTTTAAGCGCTCTAACAATATCACTCGGCTCTGCATGTCCAGACATCATAACAATCGGTGTGTCAAAACCATCACTAATCCACTCATCTAAGAGCGACATACCGTCTTGACCAGGCATCCAAACATCCATCAACACCAAGTCAAATTCATTGGCGACAATCATTGCTTTGGCCTCAGTGGCGCCACTAGCTATAACCGCATGATAATTCACATCCCCAAGAATATCTTTAATAATCTCCGTATTCTCTTTTTCATCATCGATAATTAAAATTCTACCTAGATAGTTTTCTTCACCCATTTCGACTCCTTTTGCCGCCAATTATACTAAATTCAATTGTTATTTTCGCACCGTGAGGCTCAATATTACTCGCATATATTTGGCCATCGTGTTGCTCAATAATATTCTGAGAAATAGCAAGACCAAGCCCACCGCCTTTACTTTTGGTTGTTATATAAGGCTCAAAAATCCGATCAATAATTTCATCAGGAAAACCATCGCCATCATCAGTCACCGTTAGTCTAATGAGGTTTTCATCAGCTCGATAGCGTGTACGGATAACAATATTTAATCGTTTTTGATCTTGACTCGCTTCGGTGGCGTTTTTAATTAAATTAATCAGAACACGAGAGATACCATCACCGTCAAGTTGCAATTCTGGCAAGTCACCACTCAAATCCAAATCAATTCGAACATCCTCTTGAGAATCATAAAGAGAGGCAGATTTGTTGACTAAAGTATTCAGTGAAGAGGGAATTCTTTGAATTTCAGGGGTATTAGCGTAATTGGCAAACGCACTAACCATAGCATCCATAGAAGCCACTTGATCAATAATCGTTCCCGTGGTTTTGTCGATTATTGCAGAATCTTTTACGTCTAGCTTATCCAAGAACAGATTTCTTAATCGTTGAGCTGAAAGCAGTATAGGTGTTAAAGGATTTTTGATTTCATGCGCCATTCTGACAGCTACCTCGCCCCAAGCTGCTTTTTTCTGGGCTCGGTTTAGCTTAGTGATATCATTAACCATAATCACGTACCCTAGAGCGTTGTCTTCAACATCCAACGAAGCGCCTTGACAATAAATCAACCGATATCGATCAGGCAGCGTGAGTTCAATTTCGCCAGACCACTCGGTCAAGCCTTTTTCAATATTGCCTTCAACAAATGAGAATAATGGCTGTAGATAGCCATAAATTTCAATAATTCTGTCATACGATTGACCAACAAAAATCTTCTCGTTGTCAATTTGCAGCATCTTACCAATGACTGGATTAATCATCTGAATGGTCTTATTTGGATTAAGTGCAATAACGCCGAAAGAGTATTTTAGAATGGTTTCTAAATACAAATTATGGGTATCAAGCCCCTCTCTAGAAAGCTTTATTTGTTGGCTCATTTCGTTGAAATGAAGGATCAACTCATGCAAATCTGTATTCTTGGGGTCGTGCTGAATCTCAACATCGTAATTACCTGCAGCAATCTCCCGCGTTGCCAAAGATAAATGATGCATCGGAAGGATAAGCCGATCAATCATCCTCAGCACAACAAGCAAAGCGCTCAGTACCGTCAATAAAATGGTTGATGAAAAGTCCATCATAAAATGCTTTTGGATTATCGATGAGGTTAGCCTTACCTCTGCAACTTCGGCCGCATAAGAAAGTTCGCCCGTTTTTGCACGTAGCATCGTAAAAGTGGTGTCAACCCTGTAGTGAGTGATAAGGATAAAAGTTTCGGTTGTAGCCGTCCATCCTTCGTCAGAACAAATTTTTCCGGTATTGGCTGACGCAACCAATTCCATCTTCGCATCATAGAGTTTTAGTTCGCACGCCCACTCGTCCAAAACAAGCTGTTCCAACACACTTTGCATTTGTGCCCTTGATGAGCGTGGTGCATCAAAATAATTAATCAGTTTAGAAATACTTTTCGTGTGATCAATGTAATACTTAGTTATAACATCATTAGCAGCTTTATCTAGATGATCGACTGACTTACCAATCTTAGTGGTAATCTCTGTAAACCCCTCCTCGGCTTTGTTTAAATTGTCACGAATAGATTCAAAGGAGAAGAAGTAAAAAGAGAGTAAAGGAAGCAGCACTAATATAGGAATGATCTTAACAAAAGACCAAGTAAATTTAGAGCCGATAACCTCCTGGTCAGTATTTTTCTTTAATCGGCGCATGCTAAGCACAATAAAGTATATCGCGACCAAACTCATGACGACATTAAAACCAACCAATATCAAGTACCACTCGTCGATTAATTCTGGCGACAGACCCAAATAAAACATCGCCAAAAAAGAGGCGAGAAAAACAGCGACCCAAAATACAGGTGGCGGAGATTTTTCTAGTGACAGGGCT